>CAZWCL010000001.1:0-29270 GCA_964632265.1 uncultured Hyphomicrobiaceae bacterium
CATTTGAACTTCTCGTTCTCGGCGCGGCTGCCGGCGGCGGCCTGCCCCAATGGAATTGCGCAACATCCAACAGTGCAGCGGTCTGGCGGGGAGATCCGTCAGTCGCGGTCGCAACGCAGTCCTCGGTCGCCGTCGGGACCGCGGGCCACTGGACTTTGCTGAACGCTTCGCCCGATATCCGACAGCAAATTCTATCTCAGCCGAAACTGCATCCAACTGCGGTGCCGGGGGATCAGAAACGGCGCTCGCCGATCGGTGCCGTCCTTTTGACGGATGGCGATCTTGATCATATCACGGGACTCTTATCGTTACGGGAGCGGACCCCGTTCCGACTGATCGCAACCCAGACAACATTGTGCGGATTAGCGGCCAACCCGGTTTTCGATTCGCTCTCGCCAAGCATTGTCGAACGTGAAACGGCAAACCTTGGTCAATGGG
Source organism: uncultured Hyphomicrobiaceae bacterium (assembly GCA_964632265.1). Classification (GTDB taxonomy): domain Bacteria; phylum Pseudomonadota; class Alphaproteobacteria; order Rhizobiales; family Hyphomicrobiaceae; genus CAJQQK01. The sequence continues at coordinate 439 of CAZWCL010000001.1, forward strand.
TTCATCTCGCAAATGGATTACGCGCACGACTGTTCGCGGTGCCCGGTAAAGTCCCGCTCTATCTGGAAAAAGCGCAATTGCCGTTGCAAACAGACGAGGTCACCGACGGAACGGTCGGGGTCGAGATGAACGATGGTGCAAGAAAATTTTTCTATGTTCCAAGCTGCGCAAAAATGACCGCCGACTTAAAAGACAGAATTCAGGGTGCCGACCTGGTGCTGTTTGATGGCACGGTATTTCACGACGACGAACTGATCAAATGTGGTGTCGGCGAAAAGACGGGGCGGCGCATGGGACATATGCCGATGTGCGGGCCAGGCGGATCGGTGGAGGCGTTTCGCAGCATCGATGTAGGCCGCAAAATCTATATCCATATAAACAACACCAACCCGGTCTGGCAGACGGAAAGCGAAGAACGGTTTTTATTGGAAGAAGCGGGCTGGGAGATCGCATATGACGGCCTGGAGATTAGTCTGTGACCGACACCGACCCAATCAAAGAAAGACTGACGCCTGACGCGCTTGAGGCACATCTGCGCGCCATCGGCGAGGAACGCTATCATCGCCGTCATCCGTTCAACGAACGCCTGCACCTCGGGCGGTGCACTTTGAATGAAGTTCGCGCATGGGCGCTCAACCGCTATTGTTACCAGCGCACCATACCGCGTAAAGATGCAACCGTTCTTGCCCGTTTAGATGATGTTGAAGCCCGGCGCATCTGGCGCCGGCGGATCGTGGATCATGACGGTGATCCCGGAGACGCGCCGGAAGGCGGCCTTAGGCGCTGGCTTGCGCTCACGGATGAACTTGGTTTCGAACGGGATTACGTCGTTTCGCAGCAAGGCGTCCTGCCCGCCGTCCAATACGCCAGTGAGGCTTATGTAAACTACGTCGCGTCTCAACCGGTCCTCGAAGCGATTTCCTCCAGCCTCACCGAGATGTTTTCGCCCACCGCGATCCAGGAGCGCGTCAGCGGCATGCTTCGCCACTACGATTTTATCACCCCGAACGCCTTGCGCTATTTCGAACACCGTATGAGCGAGGCACCGCGAGATGTCGATTTTGCCCTCGACTATGTCAAACGCAATGCGACAACTGCGGATCTGCAAAACCGCGTCAGCGCCGCTCTCCGTTTCAAGTGCGATGTGCTTTGGGCGCAGCTTGACGCGATCCATTACGCCTATGTGGTTGCTGAACCGCCGCCCGGTGCCTGGCGTCCTCCCTTGGCCTTGAATTCTTGAAAAGGGGGCAGTGCGAACGCATGGATGGTTTATCGAGTTCGACCCGGGTGAGGATGCTGCACGGCACGCGCCTCCACTGGTGCGCGCGGCGGCAAGCGCCATACCTTATGGTCCCCGAAAGGGCGCTGGAGCTAACGCCGACGGCGCACGCCGTTTTGTCTTTGGTTGATGGCCGCAATTCGATCGGAGATATCGCGGCAAAACTCGCGACTAAATACGATGCTTCGCAGCCGCACATCGAGCGCGATGTCATGGCGCTGCTCCATCCCCTCATTAGCGATCGCAGTCTTGATTGCGGCAACAACGCTTCCTGCGGGCATACCGCGACGGCTTCGAAGACAGCAATTCAGTCCCCCAAAATGTCTGAAGCAACGCCGAGACATCGGCAGGCATCCAGTAGGGCGCCCCGCCCCATCGCAATGCTCGCGGAGCTCACTCATCGCTGCCCGCTGAGCTGCCTTTATTGCTCAAACCCGGTGCAGCTTACCCGGCGAAGCTCGGAACTTGAGACAGAAGAGTGGGGCCGTGTCTTCGATCAGGCCGTCCAACTCGGGGTCCTGCAGGTTCACTTATCCGGTGGGGAGCCGGGAGCACGGCGCGATCTGGCCGAACTGGTTGAGGCAGCCTCTACATCGGGCCTTTATACCAACCTGATCACATCGGGTGTCGGATTGAAGCCGGATACCATAGACGCCTGTATCGACGCCGGCCTGGATCACATTCAGCTCTCAGTGCAGGCGGCAGATGAGGCAACCAGCAAAGCTGTATCCAGACGTTCGGGTGCCCTCGCGCTCAAGAAGCGGGTCGCCGATCAGGTCGTTTCACGGGGGCTGCCGCTGACGGTAAATGCCGTGGTTCATCGTTGTAATATCCACCAGTCCCAAGACCTTGTGAGCCTTGCCCTCGAGTGGGGCGCGCGGCGGATCGAGATTGCACATGCGCAGTATCATGGCTGGGCGCTTCTCAACGCCGAGACCCTGAAGCCAAACCTCGACCAGGTGATCACTGCGACCAGTGTCGTCGAACACGCGAGACGCGAATTAGCGGGTGTGCTCGCGATCGATTACGTAAAACCCGATCACTTCGCGCGGTATCCCAAAGCCTGCATGGGTGGATGGGGACGTGTTGGACTCAATATCACGCCGGATGGAAAAGTGCTGCCATGCCATGCCGCCGAGACCATTCCCGGCATTGTGGCTGACACTGTCCGCGAGATGAGCCTCGAAGACATTTGGTTCGGGGGCGCTGCGTTCCAGATGTTTCGCGGCACGTCGTGGATGCAGGAGCCCTGCCGAAGCTGTCCGCGTCAAGAGCTTGATTTCGGTGGCTGCCGCTGTCAGGCCTTCGCGCTGACCGGCGATGCAGCAGCGGCCGATCCAACGTGCGAGCTTGTGTCTGGAGGGGCCGCCGTGGCTTTTTTGGAGGATGCCGCCCCCTCGAACAAGCATCCAATCTATCGGTCCATGTCCAGGAAACCTGGCTGATGTAGAATTTCGGCAATGGCACATCCCAACGGTCTTGTGGCTTGACGTTCCACTGGGCGGAACGTTTACGGTGCAAGAGAAATTCGGGGTAAATGTTGGCGCATGAGCGACGCACGCCATATTCTTGGACAATCAGCGGCCACTGTGGTTGCCGCTATTGTATTGCTGTTTGTGTTCGCGGCGGCGGGCCATGCAGGCCACAGCGAACATAATCACGGGCCCCATGTTCAGACTGCGTCCCCGGCGTCGATGACGGCGCAAAAACGCTCCCATACTCATCTGCGCACAGCTAACAGCCACCACACTACGCCGACCCGGACAGCAACGCTGTGCCCGATGACGCTGTCTCAATCTCACTGCGAAATGTGTTTCGACTTGTTCGCCGTGAACGTCATGGCAAGCGGTCCCCGCAAATTCCTGACAGCGGTTTTCTTTAAAGCAGATCACGCCTTTTGGCGTCAGGCGAACAGGATCTCGCGGCATTCGTCACAAGAAAACCGCGTCCGCGGACCTCCCAGCCGAATTGCGCCTCGAATCTGCCGAATTGTCGCTCTTCGGAGCCGGTTGCGCATCTAGCCGACCATTTGCCCCCGCACGCGCTGAGAAGTACGCGACCCAGCGCGCCGCACCGGGGTTCTGACGCATAGGGGCCGACGATTGTCGGCTGGCGATGCGTGCGAGCCAAATTTCTCGAAATCTTCGTCCAGCCAAAGGATGCACCATGTGCAGCCAGTGTCACCGCACACGGCGCCGCCGCGCAGCCGTCGTCGCCTGCTTGCCTATACTCCTGATTGCCCAGCCGTTAGGGACCGGCCTTGTCAATTCCGTTCACGGTGGAGGCTCCGACACGCCAACATACAGCACGCTCTTCGGGGGTGAGGCCTTTGCCGCAGAAGCCAAGGCTTCAACCGACCCAGACCTCATAAAATACACCTGTCCGATGCACCCCCACTACATTGCCGACGAGATGGGGACCTGCCCAATCTGCGGCATGGATCTGGTCAAGTTAGAGACCGGAGACTCGCTGGGCTCAACCGCAGGCGAGGGCCGCACCGTCATCACCGTTGCGTCCGAGACGATCCAGAACATGGGCGTGCGTCTCAGTAAGGCCGAACTGTCGAGCTTCGGCCGCGGGCTGCGCAGCTACGGCATCGTTCATGAAAACGAGCGCCGCCAGACGGAAGTCACCGCCCGTGTCGAGGGTTGGATCGAGGAACTCGAGGTTACAGCCGTCGGTGATACCGTCAAAAAAGGCGATCTCCTCTTCAAACTCTACTCGCCGCAATTGATTATCTCGCAAGGCGACTTCCAGCGATCGCGCGGCAGCCGAGACCTTGCCGGTCGCGGGGAAGGCCAGTTGCGCTCTTTCGGCGTCCAGGAACAAGCCTTGGCGCAAATCAAGCGTCGCGAACGACCGATGCAGCTTGTGCCCTTCTACGCTGAACAGGACGGTACGATTTCCGAACTCGCCTTGCGCCAGGGCACCTACGTCAAGCGCGGCATGATGCTCGCCAAGATCCAGGATTATTCAAACGTCTGGCTGCGTGTCGGCGTCCCGGAAAAGGATCTTGGCTTCATCTCCCGCAACACACCCGCTCTCGTTTCATTTCCCAATCTGCCGGGCCGTCAGGTGAGCGCCGTCGTCGACTACATCTACCCCACTGTGGACACCAAAACCCGGACCGGCCAGGTCCGGCTCGTCATCTCAAATGAGGACGGCATGATCCGTCCCGGCAGCTACGCCGACGTCACCTTCGAAGTTGGTTCCGAGAGGCGCCTCGCCGTACCCTCGGAAGCGGTCTTGCGCAGCGGCGCGGGTCGATACGTCGTCGTCTCTCTCGGTGAGGGCCGCTTTGAGCCCAGGCTGATCGAGGCGGGCCTGATTTCCAATGGACGGACTGAAGTCAAACAAGGCGTGCTTGAAGGCGAGGACGTCGTCGTCTCCGGTCAGTTCCTGCTTGATAGCGAAAGCGCGTTACGTGAGTCGTTCCGCAAGTTGCAGAAGCTGCAGGTGCCACTGTCGCTGCTGAAGCTGACCAAAAACGAATTCGCGATGTTCGATCACCTGATCGATGCCTCGCTCTACGTGCACGAAGCCCTGGTCGACGGCTACGACGTGATACCACAGCAACTCGACTCCGCGATCTCGATCAAAAAGCTGATGTGGCCTCGATACAAGAACACGCAACTTGCGTTCGTCCTTGTGGACGCAGTGAAGGCGCTCAAACAGGTCCAAACCGCGCGTACGGAAAGTGAGGTCCAGGCGGCACTGACGACGCTCAACAACGCTCTACGTGCGTGGGTTTTGAAAGGGGCGCCGGAGCATTACAAGTCCAAGAAGCTTACGGTCTTCCGTGATCTTAAATCGGACCGCATCTGGTTCCAGGTGGGCGACAAACCTTTCAACCCGTTTGTGCGTGGCGGCGGCGAATTGATCGCTTATCCGGAGGCACAAAAACGGCCCGCGAATTCAGCTGCCAACGAGCCGTCCGATGTAACCGAGACCACTGCTGCGAGCACTGCTGCAAAACCGGGAGCGCACAGTGGCCACTGATCCCCAGTCAGACAACGGGACTGGTCATGATATCGCGGGCCATGACCCGACGCTCTCTGGCGTCGCCAAGATCATCGACTGGTCGGTGCGCAACCAGTTGCTCGTCATCATGGGGGCTCTGGCTCTCATCGTTGCCGGCTGGATGTCCCTCAAACAGACGCCGCTCGATGCCATCCCGGACCTAACCGATACTCAGGTCATCATCCGCACGGAGTTTTCAGGCCAGTCGCCGCAGATCGTCGAGGATCTCGTCACCTACCCGCTGTCAACCGCCATGCTCGGCTTGCCGAAAACCAAGTCTGTCCGCGGGTTTTCGATGTTCGGGACGAGTTTCGTCTACGTCATCTTCCAGGACGGCGTCGACCAGTATTGGGCACGATCCCGAGTCATCGAGGCATTGTCGACGACCGGCGCCAATCTTCCTGCCAATGCCTCTCCGCGTATTGGCCCCGATGCAACCGGCGTCGGCTGGGTTTTCCAGTACGGCTTGGTCGACAAGACCGGCAAGCGCGATCTCGCAGAGCTGCGCTCGTTGCAGGACTGGTTCGTGAAATTCGAACTCGCGACGGTCCCAGGCGTATCCGAAGTCGCCTCCGTCGGCGGCTTTGTGAAGGAATATCAGGTCCTCGTCGACCCAAACCGGCTGCGCGCCTACAACGTCCCGCTCGATCGCATAATCTCAGCCATCAAATCCGCAAGTGGAGAGGTTGGCGGCCGGGTAATCGAGCAGGCGGAAACCGAACTCATCGTACGCTCGACCGGATACATTCAAACACTAGAACAACTTGGCGATGTGGTTGTTTTTTCCGAGAACGGAACGCCAGTAAAACTTGATGATATCGCCCGCCTCGTGGAAGGTCCGGAGCTACGCCGCGGCGTGGTCGAGCTCAACGGCGAAGGCGAAGTGGTTGGCGGCATTGTCGTCATGCGTTCCGGCGCCAACGCGCTCACTGTTATCGAAGGCATCAAAAGCAAGCTTGAGGAGATCAAGCAAGGACTGCCCGAGGGCGTCGAATTCGTCACCGTCTATGACCGCGCGCCGCTAATCGAAGGCGCAGTCAAATACCTTGAGCACAAGTTGCTCGAGGAAGCCTTGGTCGTTTTCCTCGTGTGTCTCATCTTCCTGCTACACGCACGGTCGGCGCTCGTCGCAATCATTACCCTGCCGCTCGGCATCCTCGGCGCCTTCATTGTGATGGCGCAGCAGGGCATCACGGCAAACATCATGTCGCTCGGCGGAATCGCTATTGCCATCGGCGCAATGGTCGATGCCTCGATTGTCATGGTCGAAAACGCACACCGAAAACTTTCCGACATGGGCGACGAGGCGACTCCGGACGAACGGCGCGAAGCGCTGTTGATATCGGCCAAAGAAGTCGGCCCGGGCCTATTCTTTTCGCTGCTGATCATCACCGCGTCTTTCCTGCCGGTTTTCGCGCTGACCGGGCAGTCGTTCAAGCTGTTTGCGCCACTCGCCTACACCAAAACCTATGCCATGGCATTCGCGTCGGTCCTGTCAATCACGGTTGTGCCGGTTCTGATGCTGTGGCTAATCCGAGGCAAAATCCGGGGCGAAATGGCAAACCCCATAAACTGGGTTTTCGTGCAGCTCTACCGGCCCATCATTTGGCTCGCCCTCAAGGCCCGTTGGCTCACTATCGCTCTCTCGCTCCTGGTGCTGGCGTCGGTCGCCTATCCGTTGTCGAAGATCGGCACCGAGTTCATGCCTGCGCTCTATGAGGGTGAATTGCTCTACATGCCGACAACATTGCCGGGCGTGTCGATCAGTAAAGCCAAGGAAGTTCTGGCGCAAACCAACCGGCTCATCAAAACCGTGCCCGAGGTCGAGCGCGTGTTCGGCAAGGTCGGCCGTGCCGATACCGCTACCGACCCTGCGCCAATCTCGATGATTGAAACCTGGGTCCGTCTGAAGCCCAAAGAGGAATGGCGCGACGGGATGAATGTCCAGGACCTCGTCAAGGAATTGGATCAACGAACCAAACTTCCGGGCCTCGTGAACTCCTGGGGCTACCCCATCAAGACCCGCATGGACATGATTTCGACCGGCATTCGTACACCGATCGGGGTCAAGATATCTGGCGGCGACTTGAAGGAGATCGAGCGCATTGCACTTCAGCTCGAGGGGGCGATCAAGGACATACCGGGCACTCGATCTGTTTTTGCTGACCGGGTTGTCGGCGGTAAATATCTCGAGATCAAACCCGATCGGCGCGAGCTTGCCCGCCGCAACATCGACCTCGCGACCTTCCAGTCGGTCATTCAGACGGCGCTTGGCGGCATGCGGCTTGCCGAAAGTGTCCAGGGGCGCGAGCGCTACAATATCATGTTGCGTTACGACCGGCCGTTCCGCGAGACGCCCGAACAGTTGGCAGAGGTCCTCATTCCGACGCCAACAGGGCAGCACATCCCGCTCGGCGAATTGGCCACGATCGAGGTGACCGACGGACCACCGATGCTGCGCTCGGAAAACGCACGGCTTACCGGGTGGGTATTCGTCGACATCACAGGCCGCGATATCGGGACCTATGTGGCCGAAGCTGAAAAGGTCGTGCGCGAGCAAATCACATTGCCGTCCGGCTACGCCATCACCTGGTCGGGACAGTTCGAGCAGATGATCGAGGCGCGGGAACGCCTCTCGATTGCAATCCCTACGGCCATCTTGATCATCTTCGTCTTGCTGATGCTGCACTTTGGCCGATTCGACCGGACTGCGATCATTATGCTGTCGCTGCCTTTCGGACTGATTGGCGGCCTTTGGGCAGTGTACCTTGCCGGCTACAATATGTCGGTCGCCGTCGCCGTGGGCTTTATCGCTCTCGGCGGTATCGCGGTCGAAACGGCAGTGGTGATGCTGCTCTACATCGACCAGCGTGTGCGCGAATTCCCGCCAAAAAGCAGGCAGGAATTGCTCGATGCGATTATTGCGGGTGCCGTCCAACGGGTCCGTCCGAAATTGATGACGGTGCTCGTCATCATCGCGGGCCTTCTACCAATCTTCTTTACCGACGGCATCGGCTCAGACGTGATGCGGCGCATTGCTCTGCCGATGGTCGGCGGCATGACGTCGACAACCGTGCTCACGCTGATCGTCATTCCGGTTATCTATTATCTTTGGGAAAGCCGGCGTTTCAGACCGACCGGCGCCGCGCAAGAACCAACACCTGAACCGCCACCAGATCCGGTCCTTCAACCGGCTGAATGAGTTCGCTTTCGGATGAAAGCGAAGCCGCCCGCTCGCGGGCTTTGTCTCGGGCCTCACGTTCAAACGAACAAGCCCATCCAAAACGGAGATGAATGAGATGAACATCATCAAGTTTCCAGCATTCGCTGCCACGGTCCTTGCCGCAGGCCTGTTCGGGCTCACGCCAGCTCTTGGCCAGGACAAAAAGGAGATGGACCACGGCTCCATGAAGATGGAAGCGCCTGCTGGCGTCACAGAAGCTGAAGCGAAGGGCAAGATCAATTCGGTCGATACCGAGGGCGGAAAGGTCAACGTGACCCACGACCCGGTCCCGACAATCGGTTGGCCCAAGATGACCATGGACCTGCCCGTCACGCGCCGAGTCGATCTTTCGACCGTGAAACCCGGTACGGAGGTGACCTTCAAGCTCAAGAAGGGCCGCGACAACCAGTTTCGCATCATTGAAATCACGCCGGCACGGTAAGTCCCTGCCGGTTCCCGGTCGCGACTGCTCATGGCGTGGCCGGGAACCTGGTGCCGACGCGAAACCGAACCGACCGGTTGAAACAGCTCAACTGATGCACAGCGCCAATGTAATCCTTGCGGCCTCGGTTGAGCAGCGTTTGACTGATATCAATGCTTGGCTCTTGTTTCGCCGGTAGCGTTCATTGAAAGTAAAATGCCGAAACGGAATTGCTGGCCCGACTGGGCAAGAGGCTTCATGCGGTGGGACTTGAAACTGGTCGCTCTCGGTGCGGCAATCTTGCTGGTCGCTGGTTTTCTCATCTTTGGCACTGCCGAAGATCAGGACGTGCCTGACGGGATTTCCTACGGCAACGGGCGGATCGAGGCGGTGCAGATCGATGTCTCGACGAAGATTGGAGGCCGCGTCGCGCACGTCTTCAAGGCTGAAGGCGATCTGGTCAAACCCAAAGAAAAGCTGGCGGAAATAGAATCGTCACAGCTCCGCGCTCAACTTCAGCGCGCCGAAGCGGAAATAGCGAGTGCCAGGAGTCAGGTCGCCCAGGCCGAGGCGCAGGTTGCCCAGGTCGAGGCCCAACTGAAGCTTGCAGAACGCGAACTGGCTCGCGCGCAAAAGTTGGTCAGCCAAGGTCACACCAGTCAGGAAGTCTACGATACACGACTGAGCCAACGCGATGTTGCCCTCGCAAACCTTGCTGCGGCCAAGGCCATCGTCGTCTCGCGCAAGCGTGGTGTTGATGCGGCCTTGGCGGCCAAGGCCGAATTGCAAACCCAGATCGACGATACGGTCTTGATCTCGCCAACGGTTGGGCGCGTGCTGTTTCGCCTCACTGAGCCGGGAGAGGTGATACCTGCCGGCGGCAAGGTTGTCACGTTGGTCAATCTCGCCGACGTCTACATGGAGATTTTCCTACCGGCGGGAGCGGCTCACCGGCTCGCGATCGGTTCCGAAGCTCGAATAGTTGTTGACGGGGCAGACTTTGCGGTGCCGGCGACCGTCTCGTTCGTTTCCCCTCAGGCACAGTTCACACCGAAGCAGGTAGAGACGCGGGATGAGCGTGAGAAGCTGATGTTTCGCGTGAAGGTTCGCGTGCCGCCGGACTTGGTCCATGAGCACATAGATTTCGTCAAGACCGGCATTCGCGGCGTGGCCTACGTGCGTCCGGGTCAAAATCCGCCACCCTGGCCCGCGTGGCTCGAGAGGCGTTTCCAGACGCCGGAAAGGGCAGCTGAAGGGGCGCAGTCGTGAATACGAATGCATCCGAGCCCGTCGTTCGAACGCGCGGCCTCTCCCACCGGTATGGCAATACACTCGCCGTGAACAACGTAGAGATCGAACTCCCGCGTGGATTAGCAGTTGGCCTGATCGGACCGGACGGGGTGGGCAAGTCGACGCTGATGGGGCTTATTGCCGGGGCTCGCCGCCTCCAGCAGGGTGGCCTCCAGGTGCTTGGCGCCGACCTGGCCTCAAGTAAAGATCGTTACCGCCTATGCCCGCGCATCGCCTACATGCCGCAAGGTCTCGGTAAAAACCTTTATGCCGATCTGAGCATCCGCGAAAATCTCGACTTCTTCGGACGACTTTTCGGTCAGGGCAAGACCGAGCGGAGGCAACGGATCGAACGCCTGACCCAGGCTACAGGGCTGCATCCATTCCTGGGGCGGCCGGCCGGCAAGCTGTCGGGGGGCATGAAGCAAAAGCTTGGGCTTTGCTGTGCCCTGATCCACGATCCTGATCTGCTCATTCTCGACGAACCGACCACCGGCGTCGATCCCCTGTCGCGTCGCCAGTTCTGGACGCTGATTTCTACAATCCGCGAGGAACGGCCCGACATGAGCGTGCTGGTCTCGACGGCCTATATGGACGAGGCGACTGAGTTCGACTGGTTGATCGCAATGAACGATGGCTGCGTGATCGGAACCGGCGAACCAAAAGACTTAATGACCCGCACCGGCACCGATGATCTCGAATCAGCATACGTGGCGCTGCTGCCGGAGGGGGCAGGACGCGGTCAGAAATCGCTGGAGTTGCCGCCACGCACACATCAGGATGGCGGCCCCGTAATCACGGCGACCAACCTCACCCGCCGTTTTGGCGATTTTACCGCTGTCTCGAAGGTCGATCTGACGATAGAGCGTGGCGAAATCTTCGGGTTCCTCGGCTCCAATGGCTGCGGCAAGACCACAACGATGAAGATGCTGACGGGACTGCTGCCACCGAGTGACGGTAAGGCCTATCTCTTCGGCAAGGAAGCCGATGCCGGCAGCATCGAGATGCGCCGCCGCGTCGGCTACATGTCGCAATCTTTCTCCCTCTATGGCGAACTGACGGTGCGCCAGAACTTCGAGTTGCACGTCCGGCTATTTCATCTGCCGGCGGATGCGGCGGTCGAACGCATCCGAGAATTGGCGGATCGGTTCGACCTCACGAAGCACATGAACGACGTGTCCGGCCGCTTGTCGCTCGGCCAGCGCCAACGCATGTCGCTTGCAATTGCCATCCTGCACCGCCCCGAAATGCTGATACTCGACGAGCCGACATCTGGTGTCGACCCGATTGCACGCGACCGCTTCTGGGAACTGCTGATCGAACTGTCTCGCGAGGAAAACGTTACAATTTTCATTTCAACGCACTTCATGAACGAGGCTATGCGTTGCGACCGCATCTCTCTCATGCATGCGGGCGAAGTGTTGGCAATGGGGGCGCCTCGCGAACTCATCGAAAAGCGTGGTGCTGCTTCGCTCGAAGATGCATTCATCGACTACATGAGCGATGCAATCGCCGACCCAGCAGAGGCAGGGGAGAAAGATCTCCAGGTCGCGGTGGCGCCGGCAATCCAGGCAGGCGTCGTGGGTAAGGAGACGGCTCCCGGACCGCGAGCCGTCGGGCTCGATACACGCCGTATGCTTGCCTACAGCTACCGCGAAACAATGGAGGTGCTGCGTGATCCCGTCCGGCTGGGCTTCGCCTTCATCGGCAGCACAATTTTGCTATTCATCTTCAGCTACGGCATCACCACCGACGTCGACCGTTTGCGGTTCGCGGTTCTCGACGGCGATCGCAGTCCGATGAGCCGTGCCTACATCGCGCAGTTTGGCGGATCGCAATATTTCGAAGGCAGGCGGCTCGCAACAAACGAAGCCGAACTGGCGAGACTTCTGGCGACACATGCTGTGGAAGTTGCAGTCGAGATACCACCGGCCTTTGGCCGGGATATCTCGCGTGGCGGCAGGCCGACCGTCTCGATATGGGTCGATGGCGCCAACACCACACGGGCTGCGAGTATGGTGTCTTATGTCCAGGGCGTACACGATCGCTTTCTCGCAAAGCGGGACAACGAGACCCGCCTGACCGCTCGGGGCGATCCGTCAGTCTCAATCGAGATGCGCTTTTTGTATAATCCGTCATTCGAGAGCATCTATGCGGTCGCTCCGGGCGTCCCCGCGATGCTGTTGATCCTATTTCCGGCGATCCTTATGGCCGTCAGCGTCGCGCGTGAGAAAGAGATCGGCACGATTACAAACTTCTACGTAACGCCGACTCGGCGCCTTGAATTTCTGGTCGGCAAGCAGTTGCCCTATATCGCCCTGACGATGGTCAATTTCGCCATCATGACGACTGCGGTGGTTGTGATCATTGGCGTGCCGTTCAAAGGCAGCCTCGTGAGCCTGACGATTGGTGCGTTGCTTTATGCGATCGTTACAACCGGCGTCGGTCTCGTGATTGCTACATTCGTCTCTAGCCAAGTCGCCGCCGTGTTCGCCGCCGCGATCATTACAATGATGCCGACCATGCAATTCTCGGGGTTTCTGCAGCCGGTCTCAGCCCTTGAAGGCGGCGCGCGCGTGATGGGCATGTTGTGGCCGACTACGTACTACATGCACATGAGTGTGGGCGCCGTCACCAAGGGGCTCGGCATCGCCGACCTGGCCGGCGATATGTTGGCGCTTGCCGCATTCATCCCCGTCTTCCTCTCCATCGCCATCATTGGCCTTCGCACGCAGGAGCGCTGATCGTGTGGCGACGCGTCTCGAACATCTATTGGCTTGGCACCAAGGAGGTGCGTAGTGCACTTAGGGACGGCGTGATGGTGTTTCTGATCCTCTGGGCGTTTGGGCCGGGTATTACGGAACGGTCACGTGCGCTCAAAGACAATGTCAGCAACGCCAGCGTAGCATTCGTCGATGAGGATCGCTCGGCCCTGTCACGAAGCTTGATGCGGGCCGTGCTGCCACCACACTTCCAGCCAGCGGTTCTAATCGAAGCGGACGAGATAGATGAGGCCGTCGACCAGAGCCGCTTCACATTCGTCATCGTCATTCCACCCCGGTTCGAGGCTCAAATCCGCAAGGGCCTGAAACCCGAAATCCAGCTCAATATCGATGCAACGGCAATCATCCAGGCAGCCACCGGGGCTGGCTATCTGCAGCAGATCTTGGTCAAGGAAGTCGCACGCCATGTTGCGCGGTCGGATCCGGTCAGCGTCACGGCAGTGGATCTGGTAACGCGGCGAGCCTTCAATCCGAACGGCAATCACATCTGGTTTCAGGCTGTTGTTGCCTTACTGGATCAGATCTCTACGTTGACGATCGCGCTTACGGGGGCGGCGCTTCTGCGCGAGCGTGAGCATGGTACGATCGAACACTTGCTAGTCATGCCGTTATCCGCCTTCGAGATCGCAATGGCGAAAGTACTCGCCAGCGGGCTCATTATCCTTATAGCATTTTCCGTCTCTCTAACTTTTATTGTTGAGACTTGGCTCGGCGTACCGATTGCCGGTTCGCGGTTGCTATTGATCTTCGGCACAATTCTTTATTTGTTTTCCGCGGCCGCGATCGGCGTATTTCTTGGCACGATCGCGCGCACGATGGCGCAGTTCGCTTTGCTGCTCTTGATGGTGATCATGCCAATGATGATGCTTTCCGGCGGCATGACACCGATAGAAAGCCAGCCCGAGTGGTTACAACCGCTGACCAATTTCCTGCCGTCGCGCCACTATATGTCGTTTGCGCAGGCGATCGTCTTTCGCGGCGCCGGGCTCGACATCGTGTGGCGGGAATTTCTCGCGGTTGCCGTGCTAGGCGGGATCTTCCTGGCGAGTAGCATCTTACTCTTCCGCCGCTCGATTAGCGTTGGCCGGTGAACGAATGATCACACTCAGAAACCGGATGATCCAGCCGATGATCATTTTCGATGCCCTTACGGTTTGATCCGGCCTGGGGCAGATGCCATCGTCCTCCGAAGCCTCTTGTTGCTATCTCCGGAGAGAGCAGATGGAACGAACTGTCGTGATGAAGCCAACAGATAATGTTGCCACCTGCCTTGTTGATCTCAAGGCTGGCGATGTTGAACAGATACGTGTTGGCGACACGACGACGACCATCGCGATCAAGGATGACATTCCGTTTGGACACAAGGTTGCACTTGCCGATGTCGAACCCGGTGAGCACGTGATCAAATATGCGGAAGTGATTGGTGCCGCCTCACAGGCAATCACCAGAGGCGAACACGTTCATGTCCACAACGTTGAGAGCATCCGGGCACGCGGAGACAAGTCATGACGGGATTTTACGGCTACAAAAGACCTGACGGCAGCGTAGGCGTTCGCAACATCGTTGCAGTTATTTCGGCTATGGATAATACCAATCCGTGCGCACACCGTATTGCCGATATCATTCCCGAGGCCCAAGCAATCACGACGCCGTTCGGGCGTACGCAGATCGGGCATGACTTCGAAGTCACGCTTCGCACACTCGCCGGTATTGGCCGCCATCCCAATGTCGCCGCTGTGCTTGTCCTTGGGCTCAGCCTTGCATCGGCAAATGAGCTTGCAGGCCGGATCAGACCATCGGGAAAGCCGGTCGAAGTGCTGGGCCTGCAAGAAGCCGGCAATACCATGGCCCTGACCGCCGACGGCGCAAGAATTGCGGCAGATCTCGTCGTGGCAGCCTCGACCCAGTCGCGTGAGCCTTGTCAATTCTCTGATCTTGTTATCGCCGTTGAGTGCGGTGGCTCTGATACGACTTCAGGTCTCGCCGGTAATCCGACAGTCGGGTTGTTCGCCGATCGCTTCATTGATGCGGGTGGCACAATCGTCCTCTCGGAACCAGCGGAATTCATGGGCGGCGAACACATACTGTCCGAACGTGCCGTCGACCCCGAAGACGGCAAGCGGATACTCGAAATGGTCAAGTGGTTTGAGGATGAAGCGATCCGCAACGGCGTGGACATGCGTGGCACGAACCCGACGCCTGACAACATCGCCGGCGGCCTGACAACTTTGGAGGAAAAATCGCTTGGCGCCATAGCCAAGGGCGGTTCGCGACCCGTTGTCGAGGTCGTCGAGTACTCTGAAAAGCCGAGCAAGCAGGGACTGGTGATCATGAACACACCGTCTGCTGCTTGCGAGTCGATGACCGGGTTACTCGGCGGCGGTTCGCACATGATCATCTTTTCGACGGGACGGGGCAACAGTATCGGCTCACCGATCTCACCAACCGTCAAATTAACGGGCAATCCGAATACCGCCATCTCAATGAAAGACAACATGGACGTCGATGTCAGTGCCGTAGTGACGAGAGGTCTGCCGCTCGACGCGGCCGCGGACGATCTCTGGAACGACATGGTTGCCTTTGCACAGGGCAAGCTCACCCGGAGTGAGGTCTGGAAAGAAGAGCAACTCTCGGTCAGTCGATTTGGGCCTTCGGTTTGAGATGTCTGAACTCGGCCTTTCCCTGCTAGAGCTGCATGCCTTGGCTGCGCGCATCCTGATCGCGCACGACACAAGCGCTACGAATGCCGAATGCGTAGCTCGCGCGATCGTGCTTGCCGAGGCCGATGGACAAGTCGGTCATGGGGCATCCCGCTTGCCGTCCTACGCGGCCCAGGCGAAGAGTGGCAAGGTGAATGGTCACGCGACACCTGTGGCCGAGTTGGTCCGGCCGGCCGGTGTCCGCATAGATGCACGTGCCGGCTTTGCCTACCCGGCGCTGCAACTCGCAATCGAACACGTTTGCGAGTTGGCACCACGTCTCGGCATCGCGGCGGCCGCGGTTGCGAATTCACATCACTCCGGCGTGGCCGGTCATCATGTCGAAGCTGTCGCAAACAAAGGACTTATCGGCCTCTTCTTCAGCAACGGCCCCGTCGCAATCGCGCCGTGGGGTGGCAGCAAAGGTGTGTTCAGTACCAACCCCCTCGCCTTCGCCGCTCCGCGGAAGGGGCATGATCCGTTGGTCATCGACATGAGCCTTTCGAAAGTCGCACGCGGCAAGATCAATGTGGCAGCCCAGCGAGGAGAAGCAATTCCGGAGGGATGGGCCCTCGATGCGAGTGGCAAGCCGACAACCGATGCGGCCTCTGCGCTTGAGGGTACGATGCTCCCCATGGGTGATGCCAAGGGAGCACAACTCGTCTTGATGATCGAGATCCTCGCGGCGGCCCTGACTGCATCGCATTTCGGATATGAGGCAGACTCGTTCTTTACCGGAGCGGGCGACCAACCATTAGTGGGGCATACCCTGCTTGCCATTGAGCCCAATGCCTTTTCACAGAACCAATTTGCCGAACGCCTTGAAGCTCTTCTGACCACGATTTTGTCGCAGCAGGGAACACGTCTTCCCGGCGCGCGGCGGTATTACAATCGAAGGCAGGCTGAAGCCAAAGGCATCATCATCTCACCGCCGCTCTCCGAGCAGCTGCGAACTCTTGATTCGGTCGAATAGGGACGACAGCCTTTTCCGACGACCATTGAACCGCGCCGGTAGCGACGTCACGTCCGCCAAGGTCGGCGGTTTGCACCTGCTGCAGGCAACTCTATGAGTGTCGTCACCCCGGAACCACCGGCGGCGGGGATTGTTGCCGTGCGAATTGGCGACGCGCAGGCATTTTCTCTGGTGATCGTCGGGAGGTGGCGACTATGCCCTGAAATCGCATCGTTGCGTCGATCCTCGAGCCTGAAGCCTGAAGACTGGAGCCTCGAGCTTCATGCAGTCTTGAAGGAAAGCATTGGGCATGACCAGACACATCGGAAACGAGCGGGGTCACTCGAATGGAATCGGTGGCGTGCCAACATCGGCAATTGCGTTGGCCCTTATTGCCGGCTTCTCCATTTATGGCTACGCAGCCCTCCTGAACCGGCGCAAGGGGCGGCCGCCCGACAGCGCGCCGGCGCGCACCCGCCGTGGCCTCAGCAGTTTTGGCGGATATAAGGTCGTTGGCCGTACCGTTCTCATTAATCGACCGCGCCAGGAGCTCTACGATTATTGGCGGCGCTTTGAGAACCTGTCGCATTTCATGGAGAACATCGAGCGTGTGAAGCCGTCCGGCAACGAGCGCCATGTCTGGACCGTCAAGGCGCCTGCCGGGAGCCGTGTCGAGATCGAGACCGAGATTACGGCCGATCATCCGGGGGAGCATATTTCGTGGCGTTCAGTGGCGGGCTCGGACGTCGAAACCAAAGGGCGGGTAAGCTTTCGCGAGGCTCCGGAAGGCCGTGGCACCTATGTCGAGGCGATCATTGCCTACAAGCCACCGGCCGGCCAGCTCGGTCACTTCATTGCAAAGCTCTTCCAGCGCGAGCCCTCCATTCAAGGCCGGCGCGAACTTAAGCGTTTCAAGATGCTGATGGAGACGGGTGAGATAGCAAACAGCAGCAACCGCAATTACCACGGACAGGAGTAATCAAGATGCGCGCTCTGACCTGGCACGGCAGCGAAGATGTTCGTGTCGAAACCGTGCCTGACCCCGAAATCGTCAATCCACGCGATGCCATAGTCGAAGTAACCTCGACAGCGATCTGCGGCTCCGACCTCCACCTCTACGACGGTGTCATTCCCGGCTTGCTGGCCGGCGATATCCTGGGTCATGAGTTCATGGGCCGCGTCGTTGAAACCGGCGCCGACAGCACGCTGCAAAAAGGACAGCGCGTGGTGGTTCCTTTCGTGATCGCTTGCGGCAGCTGCTTTTTCTGTGAGAAACATCAGTTCTCGGCATGCGACAACTCAAATCCCGTCGAGAAACAGGATCTAACCGAGCAGCTCTTCGGCCACGCTATGAGCGGGCTCTTTGGCTACTCGCATCTCACCGGCGGCTATCCAGGTGGTCAGGCCGAGTATGT
This sequence comes from uncultured Hyphomicrobiaceae bacterium, assembly GCA_964632265.1. Classification (GTDB taxonomy): domain Bacteria; phylum Pseudomonadota; class Alphaproteobacteria; order Rhizobiales; family Hyphomicrobiaceae; genus CAJQQK01. The sequence continues at coordinate 18,521 of CAZWCL010000001.1, forward strand.
GCGTGTGCCCTTTTCCGACGTCGGCCCTATCGTTGTTCCCGAGGCTCTCGACGACGACCGCGTCCTGTTCCTCTCCGATATCCTGCCAACCGGCTGGATGGCGGCTGAGAACGCCGAGATCGAGCCAGGTGACACCGTCGCGGTCTGGGGGTGTGGTCCGGTCGGCCTGTTCGCCATCCAGAGCGCGCTGCTCAAAGGCGCCCATAAGGTGATCGCCATCGATCACTATCCTCACCGGCTGGAACTTGCCCGCCACCTCGGCGCCGACATCATCGATTTCCAGCAGACCCGGGTCGGCGAGGCGTTGATGGAGTTGACGGGCGGCATTGGCCCGGATGCAGTAATCGATGCCGTTGGCATGGAGGCTCACGGCATTTCCATCGACAGCGCTCTCGACGCTGCAAAGCAGAAAATCGGCGTCGGCGCCGACCGCGGCCATGCCCTGCGCGAGGCCATCATGGCGTGCCGAAAGGGCGGCAGGGTTTCGATCCCGGGCGTCTATGGCGGCTACCTCGACATGTTCCCGCTCGGCGCGTTGATGGAGAAAGGCCTGACGGTCAAGACCGGCCAGACCCACGTTCAACGCTATACCAAGGACTTGCTGCGCAGGATCGAAGAAGACGAGATCGATACCACCTTTCTTATTTCCCACCGCCTGCCGCTCGAGGAGGCCCCGACCGGCTACGCCAACTTCAAGGACAGGCAGAATGACTGGACGAAAGTCGTTCTCAAGCCCCGGATGCAAAAGGGCGTGGAACACTTGCAACCGCAACGGGCGCACCAATGGTGATAGGCAAGAAGGTGGAGACAAACCGGCCTCCTTGCAGGTGCTCTGTGCATTGATGATGCATTGCAGATGATACGGTCTATTGTTGTGCGACGGACGGATCCGGAGGAAGCCCTCCTGTTTTCGGCGGCGTGATGCCCATGGAGACGTATACGCTGATCAAGTCATCGACATATCCTGGAGCCGGTTCAACCCATGATTCAGGCACATAGATGAGAGCGCCACCGAATGGCACGGGGGCTGAGGGAATAAGAACGCCGATGTAGCTCGTGTCGTCGAAAATCACGGGTCTGGCGGTCGGCATGAGGGCTAGCACCGCCGCGCCCGGCTTGCCGCCAAAGAAACACCAGACCGGCTTCATGTTCTTAATATTGGCGTCGCTATCCTTGGAACCGACGACGGACACAACCCGGCTCGATAGGTCATAGACAGTTGAAATCAACGGTGTGCCGCGAAGCAGACGATCAACAAGAGCTGCCATCCAGGCGCCAATCCGCGATTCGATAATCTTACCCAGCAAGTAGATTGCAACGATTATCACCGCCAGTCCGATGAGATATGAGGCCGTAGTGCTGACACCCAGTCCCAATGCGATCAGAAAGCGCCCGAATTCACTATCGGGGCCGACATACTGGTTGATGAGTGACAGTGACCAACCCACGATGAATGCGGTCAGCGCCAAGGGGAGGGCGGCCAGGAGGCCGGATAGGAAAACGCGGAGTAGTCTGTTCATTGGCTAGGTCTCCGAAAGTGGCAATAACCTTCGAGACCGTGCAACGATAAACCGGCAAAGACCACCCGGTATGTGGACGCGCTTACTCACAGGCCATTTGCATCGGCGTCAGCACAGGATAGGAGGTCGCTGGGCGCGGACTTCTACAATTCAACAAGTTCTACATAAAGGCGCAACGAATCGGACTGCGCGGAGAGTTGTTGCCCGCATCGGCGCCGGCGACCCAGCTTTTGCAAGTGGCCGGGTTTAGCTTCAGTGCACTGAACTCTTGCTGGCGTTGAAAGCGGGCCGGACTTTCAAGAGTACGGCCCGCGAGAAAAATCTTGCTAATGCTAATTCGTTTGAGCTTCAGGCAGCTGCATCGCCGCGGCCTGGTCAATCGTCAGGTTGATGCGATCGTCACCCGCATTGTACTGATCTTTCCCGACCTCCACCGTCTTTGCGCCGATGCCGAGAGCCTGGTCCATTTCAACCTGCAACTTGTCGCCCTCGACGCTCTTGACAGTGCCGATCTGCACGCCACCCGAGCTGAAGACCGGCCAGTCCGTATAGGACTGAGTCTGACCAGACTGCGTTTGGGTCGCCTGACCGGACTGTCCCATCGTACCGCTTTGCTGAGCGGCGACCGGCGCAGCGCCAAGGACCGTTGCGATCGCGATAGCTGTAATGAGGTTCTTAGTCATCTCATGATTACCTTTTACCAAGTGAGGCGACAACATTTCGTCGTCGCATACCGCCCGAACTAAAGACGTCAGCGTTTGGTTCCGCTGAAAACTGAACAAGCAAACGAGGACGTTGGCGGCTGTCACCCCGCAGGTGGCAGGCTTGCAAAGCCCGACCAAAATGAACGAATATTAAATTTCGGACCGAGGATCGCACGAGGAAAAACGTGTTGTTCTGCTCTCTGGATAGGATGCGCGTGCCGCTGACTACGGCGCTTTTCGCTACTGCTGTTCTGGCAGTATCCTTTGCGGCCGAACGTTTCGATCTTGCCGTCTACGCGCTCAGCTTCTGGCACTATTTCGTCTATGCGCTGGCATTCTGTTTCCGCAGTGTTGATCACACCGCCTTCAAACGCGATGCGATCCTGCTCAAAGCGCTATCGATGACGGTCCTCATAGCCGTGGTTGTCCAAACGAGTCCGAACCCTGCGTCGATCGCAGTCGCGGCTGCCGGTTTTGGCCTCAACCTGTGGGCGGCGTCGGTGCTTGGTACGGACCGCACGTACTATGGTGTCGAGGTCAGAGGAATGCCGGTCGAATGGTCGACCGCGATGCCGTTTTCCATCGTTCGCCACCCAATGCTGATCGGCAATATGGTAGCTTACGGCGGGCTTCTCCTTGATGACGAGCTCCGTGATATCTGGTGGCCCCTCATAGCGCTTCACGTTGCCAGCAATTTTCTCGTGTTGCTGATGGAAGGCCTTGACAGCATAGACCGATCGCGGGCCCGATTGTCGCTGTGGGGCAGCCTATTGGCCGGAACTCTTCTGCTCATCGTGTGTTTTGCGAACGTTATGCCTTTCGCCCTTCTGAGCGCGATTATTATTATTGCATTCGGCGCAATCCTTATCGAAAATTATACCGAGACGACCAGGAACCGGCGTCCTTAGACAGCAACTCAAAGAGATACGTTATGACGGACCGAAGCGACTCAACTATCGACTATGCGCCGCGGAAGAGTTCGGGGACCAAAGATATATTTGCGGCACGCGTTGGCAGATTTCACGATAGTCATTTGCAGGCCTTGATGGACGAACTCTCCGCATGGGTCGAGTCGACCTACCGGGATGAACTTGCGCACCGCCCTTCGAAGCACGTCTACATTCAAAACCTTCCCGCGCCAATTATCGCCATGATTGACCGGCTACGCGATAGCGATGTTATCAACTCTGCAATAATGGATCAGTTTTCCTCATCTTCGGTACTCAAACCGATGAAGGCAACCGACGAACTATATATATCGCATTACAATAAGGACTATGGTGGAGATCACGGACTCTTCACGAAACATTACGATGGGAACCTGCGTTTCATGCCAGTTGGCACCGTAGTGCGGGCGCTGATCTATTTGCAATCCGACGCGACGTACACGGTCGTATTCGCAAACAGCAAGGTCGAAAAGGCGTTTCAGTCGTACGATTTCGGCCTGCTTGACTTCCACAACGAGCTGCACTGGGTGGAGGGAGAGTACAACCCCGATGACCAGCAGCGTATTCTTCTCAAGTGCAATTATCTGATTGCGCCAAGGAATGCGCTATGGCTTACGCGCGGATTGCTGGCCCTCAACGAAGCCGTCTTCTACATCGTGAAGTCCGCGATGGAATACTCGAAGAGCCCCCGCACGCCCGCTCAGTATCTTGTGGGCTATACGTGCAATGTCATGCGCCTAGCCAACAACGTCAGCCCGATACTGCCAATTGTCTTGGTCGGAACCTTGTTTGGAGCAATCGGCTGGGCACTGAGTTCGCTCCTGCCAAGCTAGCTCTACTCATTCGACGAACAACGACATGATCCCGGTGCGGCCTTCCAGTAGCCTCCTCTTGCTCAGGTTTTACTTCGGTGCATTGGCCTAGATCCTCTCCAACGTCACATACCGACGGCGGCAGGGACTGGCGGCCATCATTGACGCAGAAGTTGATCGCCGTGAGAGTCGCATCCCGTATAACATCGGCTGGACGGAGCCGACTTCCGCGTCAATGATGGCGCGACGGCACCGGCCGCCCCCTGGCCCGCAGCACATCGGACACAGATCATGAACGTCATCGACACCATCGCCAAAATCTTGAAACAGGAAGGCGTCGAATGGATCTCGTGCTTCCCGAGCAATCCGCTGATCTCGGCGGCGGCGCGCGCCGGCATCCGACCCATCGCATTCCGCCACGAGCGCGGCGCCGTCATGGCCGCCGACGGCTGCAGCCGGATCAGCGACCGCCTCCGCTTTGGCGTCTGCGCCGTTCAATCGCAGGCGGGTGCTGAAAATGCCATGGGCGGCCTCGCGCAGGCCAACGCCGACAACATACCCGTCCTCGTTTTCGTTGGCGGCAACCAGCTCGACCGCGTTGCCGTCAAACCCAATTTCTCCGCCGCCGAACAGTACCGCGGCTGGGTGAAGCACGTCGAGGCGATCTACACGCCCGACCAGGTGGGCGATGTCATGCGCCGTGCTTTTCACGCGCTCCGAAACGGCCGGCCGGGGCCTGTCGTCGTCGAACTCACGGCCGATGTCTGCGCCAAGGAGGTGTCGGAGGCGGCGCAGATATACACATCGCCCGCGATCGCCCGCCAGATGCCCGAGGCTGCTGCCATCGCCGAAGCGGCCGAAAAACTGATCAGTGCGAAAAAACCGATGATCTGGGCCGGCGCCGGTGTCCTCTTCGCCGAGGCGACCGATGCGCTGTGTCAGCTTGCCGAACTCACTGCGATGCCGGTCTTCACCACGATGCCTGGCAAGTCCGCTTTCGACGAGCGCCACGCGCTCGCGCTCGGCGCCGGCAGCGGCGCGACAACGCTCGCCGCGCATGAATGGCTGAAGAGCTCCGATGTCCTCCTTGCGCTCGGCACCAGCCTGACCCGGACGCCCTACGGCCAGGCTGTTCCTCCCGGCAAAGCCATCATCCACAACACCAATAGCCCGGACGATATCAACAAGGACGAAGCCGCGGCGATCGCGCTTGCCGGCGACACCCGTCTCACCATCGAGGCCCTGATCGAGGCGATTGCCGCCAAGACCGGCGCCAAGGGTTTCGGTGACCGTGCCGCGGTCGAAGCCGAAGTTGCCGCCGCCAAAGCGCGCTGGATGGCCGAATGGCAGCCGGTGCTCACCTCAGACGAGGAGCCGATCAGCTACTACCGCGTGATCCACGAGATCAACCAGACGCTCGATCTCGAGGCAAGCATCGTCACGCACGATGCCGGCGCGCCGCGCGATTCGATCGTGCCATTCCACATCGCCACCGCGCCGCACAGCTACGTCGGCTGGGGTAAGACCACGCATCTAGGCTTTGGGATTCCTTTGATGATCGGTGCCAAGCTGGCGGCCCCTGAGAAATTCTGTCTCAACCTGATGGGTGACGGTGCGTTCGGCATGTCGGGCACCGATATCGAGACCGCCGCCCGTTCGGGCGCTGCGATCACCACGGTCCTCCTGAACAACTTCGCGATGGCAACCTATTCCGGCCCGACGCAAGGCACCATCGGCAAGGAAGCACGCGAGATCTACGGCGTCTCCAACATGCAGGGCGACTACGCCAAGATCGCCGAAGGGATGGGCGCCATCGGCATCCGCGTCACCAAGCCCGCCGAGATAGCACCAGCGCTGCGTGAAGCGCAGAAGCTCAACAAGGATGGCAAGACCGTGCTGATCGAAGTGATGGCCAACGTGGAAGAGCGCCGGTCGAAGTTTTGAGTGACGATGCTCGACCAGACCGAGGACCTGCCGCGGCTGACAACGATGCTGGTTGGCCCGGGATCACGATATGATGACGGTTATTTGGAACACTCCGAGGCGGTATCTGTTCGCAGATGCAGGGCATTTGGTTTCAATAATCAGATGCCAAACTTCGCCATGGATCAGGGAGTTTCAAAGATGAGAGGCTTGAATGGCAAAGTTTGCCTCGTAACAGGTGGCGGACTGGGTATAGGCGCAGCAACCTGCAAGCGCTTGGCTGAGGAAGGTGCAAAGGTTGCCGTCACCGACCTTCGCGACGAGGCGGCCCAGAAGATCACGGAAGAGATAACAGGAGGCGGCGGCGAAGCGAAATTTTGGCCGCTCGACGTAACAGACGAGGACCAGGTGAGAAGCGCTTTCGCCGGGGTCCAGGATCATTGGGGCCGGTTCGACATCTTGGTGAATAATGCAGGGGTCGCGGGCGCGGATAAGCCGACGCATGAGATAGAGGCCGATGAATGGTCCATGGTCATGGATGTCAATGTGAAAGGCGTCTTCTTCTGCACGAAACATGCGATCCCGCAGATGCGCCGGACCGGAGCTGGAAGCATCATCAACCTCTCTTCGATCTACGGCATCATCGGCGCGCCCGACATACCTCCTTATCACGCCTCGAAAGGTGCGGTGCGCGAGATGACCAAGACCGATGCCTTGCTTTATGCGAAGGAGAAAATACGCGTGAATTCGGTCCATCCCGGCTTCATCTGGACCCCACTGGTAGAGGATCTGGCGAAGCGCTCTGGTCAGGACGTCGAGAAATTCCGGGCCGAACTGGACAGCCGTCATCCGATTGGACACGTCGGAAAGCCTGAGGATATCGCGGCTGGCATCGCCTATCTCGCCTCCGAAGATGCCGGCTTTATTACCGGTTCGGAACTTGTTATCGACGGCGGATACATTGCCAGATAATGCCACCACTCCGCTTGAGTGCACGAAAGCTTCAAGGTCGCGGGTGTTAGCAAGCTCAAGGCGCCCGCCTCAATGATCCGACGTTACGCGATACAGGCCGAATGTCGGTTAGTTAGCCGTCGCCGGTAGAATGAGACCGACCCGTCTGCTTGGCCCCGGTGGCACGACAGGCAGAGCCGGACTTGCCGGTAAATTGCTACACGTCAACGAACCGTCGGGGCGGCGGCAAATTCATCTGCCGGCGAAAGGGACTTGCCGCAACCACGCACAGCGAAGGCAGTAAATCTGGCGACAAAAGGACCATAGAACTCTCGGCAGACTCTACTTCAATCCAGGATGGCGGTCTTAGCTGTCTGAGGATATGGCGGTGCATGCAATAACCAAAACCGGCTAAAGGCGTGTATGGGAAGTGTAGCGCTTGGTTTTCTCGCAAGTTTTCTGGCGGGCTCGGCAACCGCCGTGGGTGCTATCCCGGTCTTATTTGGACGTTCAATATCCCAGCGGATAAATGATGCACTGCTCGGGTTCGCGGCCGGCGTGATGCTGGCAGCATCTTTCTTCTCCCTAATTATTCCTGGCCTTGAGACTGCAGATGAAATTTATGGGGATCACTTTATTCCGGCGACCATCGCCGTCATAGGGGTCGTGATTGGTGTCGCCCTGCTCGCGGCGCTCAATCAATGGGTACCCCACGAGCATTTCGCTCAAGGGCGGCAAGGGCCTGAGAAAAGCAAACTCGCGAGGATCTGGCTCTTCGTATTGGCAATAACCATACACAATCTACCCGAGGGGTTGGCCGTCGGTGTCGGATTTGCTGGAGAAGACATTGCCGGTGGAACGACGCTGGCCATAGGAATCGGCCTGCAGAACGCGCCGGAAGGTCTTGCAGTCGCCGTCGCTCTATTGTCCTCCGGCTACAGTCGTGTTTCTGCCTTTTTAATCGCCAGCCTGACCGGCATGGTTGAACCCGTCGCGGGATTGGCGGGAGCTTACGCAGTCAGCTTGTCACAGCTGGTGCTTCCATGGGCTCTGACGTTCGCCGCAGGGGCGATGCTCTATGTCATCAGCCACGAAATTATTCCGGAGACGCATCGCCACGGTTATGAAAACGAAGCCACATTTGGCCTGACACTTGGACTTGTGATCATGATGTTTCTCGACGTGGTGTTTGGATAGACCTCTATGTCGGCCATCCGTGGAACACCAGAAAGGCTTTGGGTGGCAGTGCTCATTTTCACCCTTTCAGATTTTCGTAATCGTTTTCCAGATCCGTGCGCACCAGCGCCGCGACCAATCGCGGGAACTCTGCATCGCTGACCCTGCCGGCGAGGCCCTTGGCCGTTTTCGGTAGCCTTAGTCTCTCGGCCGCCTGTAACGCCTTCTTGTCTGCAAACGGGCGGAGTTCCGGCCAAGCCACTTGCGCCTCGCGGAAGAAAATGTCGACGCCGACATCGCCGAGGCCTTTGAACGCCTTCAACCGCCGACGCTCCTCCTCCGGATCTTCGCCGGCAGCCTTGCGCAGCTTCCGCAGGTCGCCGCCGTATTCATCGCGGAGCGCCTGGGCCGTCTCGCCAAGGTTCCGACTGTAGCTCTCGTCGTAGCGCTTGTAGCCATGCGCCGTGAGCACGTCGACACGGTCCTGCCAACTCGCCGCCGCCATCTTCTCGGCCGAGGTCAGCTCGGCATCGGTCAGCGCGCGGGCCGTCTCGGTCGCTTTGCCGGCGCTGATCCGTGCGGAATAGAGAATCGACGCCACGAGTAAGCGAAACAGGATGCTAGGCGTGTTCTTCGCGATGTCGATGCCGAGTTCATCACAGTAAGTCCGCCCGTGCCGCTCGAGCAGCCTGTCGATTGTCCTGTTGCCGCTTGCCATTTCCGCACCAACGCCGCTTTGTTTCTGGTAACCGGCACCGACGATAGTGGTTCCGTCCTCAGGCATCGCATTGCACCCAGCTGCGAACCGGCATGCACACCCCCACCTGCAAATTCTTGTTCTGTCATGCCGATACGAAATCGCCCGACGGTTGCCTCGGCGCTCAGCGTTCACAAGCGCGGAGCGCCTGCAGCGGCGATACCGCCTTATCAATGTCACGCCAGGGGTCCTTGGTCTGGCCAAGCCGCCGGAAGATGTTGGCAATAGTGTATTTCTGCGGCGTCATGTCGGGCCTCAGCGCTTCGTCCCACGCAAGCGGCGTCGCAATCGGGGCCCCCGGCAATGCGCGGACGGCGTAGGGCGCCACCGCGGTCTGCCCGTAGGCGTTGCGTGCTGTATCCAGATAAACGCGGTCACGCCGGTCGGTCTTACGCTGCTCGGTAGTGAGTTCATCCGAGTTGGCGTCAGCCAGCGTTTTCGCAATCCGCTGGGCGCATCCTCGAACCTCATCAAAGGTGGCGGCACGCCTGAGCGGCACGATGACGTGGAGACCGCGCGAACCAGTCGTCTGGACGAAAGATTCGATGTCGTGCTGCCCGAAGAGCTTGCGAAGGCGCATGGCTGCCCGTTGCACCTTGGAAAAGTCGTCATCCGCGGGATCGAGATCCAAGATCATCCGGTCAGGCGTTTCGACCTTGTCAATGCGTGACAATCCCAGGTGCGGCGTGATCATGCCCTGGTTCGCGAGATACACCAGTGTCGCGGGTCCGTTGATAACAACCTGACGGACCGTGCCATCTTTCTTTTCCAGTGCGGCCGTTTCAATCCAGTCGGGAAAATAGTCTGATGCGTTTTTCTGGAAGAACCCATTCTTTGCAATTCCATCCGGAAACCGCTGCATCGTCAACGCGCGGCCGCGATAATGCGGCAGCGCCGCATCGGCCACCTTGGCATAATAATCAACGAGATCACCCTTGGTGATGTCGCTTGCCGGAAAGAAGACCTTATCCCGATTGCTGATCTCAATGTCGTGGCCTTCGAGTTCGATCCGCCCCATTTAGCAAACCTCCTATGACTCGCGCACGACGTCGGCAGGTTTCTTGTCCCGGCGCAGTCCGAGGTAACGTGGATGACGCAGCCGTCCATTGTTTGTCCATTCAGTGAAGCCGAATTCACCGACAAGCTTTGGCGACAGCCATGTGACCTGCGATGCTTTGTGCTTGCCGATGCCGTCAACGAATGGCGATGCTTCGATTATCAGATCATCGAAACGCTTGCGCAGGCGGGTTAGTGTTTCGTCGTCAAAGCCTGTGCCAACCTTTCCCGCATAGCGCAGCTTGCCGTTTTCATAGTAGCCAACAAGCACGGCGCCGAAGCCGTGGCGTTCACCGTGCGGCTCGGTGAACCCACCAATTACGAGTTCCTGGCCGCGCGAGCATTTGAACTTAAGCCAGTCCCTGGTGCGCTTATGCTGATAGGCGCCGGCGGCACGTTTTGCGATCAGACCCTCCCAGCCCTTTTCGCAGGCTTCCGCGAGAAAGGCCTCTCCATCTGAGTTCCGATGGGTCGTGAACCGGAGGGGGTCGTCAAATGCAACCTCTGTCTTCAAAACTACCTTGCGCGTTCTGAGCGGCAATCGCTCCAACCGTGATTGGCCGAAAAAGATGATATCAAACACGTAGTAGAAAACGGGGATGCGGCGACGGTGGGCGTCGTCCGGGTCTTTTGCATGCATGCGCTGCTGCAACTTCGCGAAGCTCGTGACCTTGCCCTCGAACGCTACGATCTCACCGTCGAGAATACAGGCGTCGGGCACGGCCTTGCCAAGGGCTTCGCTGATTTCGGGATAAGTCCTGGTGACGTCACTCCTGTTGCGCGTCATCAGCCGGCACTTGCCATCCATGCAGAAGGCCAGGATGCGCTCGCCATCCAGCTTGCGTTCAAAAATCCAGTCGGGGTCGGAGAAATGGTCGTGTGTCAGAGTTGCGAGCATCGGCTC
>CAZWCL010000002.1:0-25913 GCA_964632265.1 uncultured Hyphomicrobiaceae bacterium
CGCCGTCGTCGTCGCCTGGTGCCGGAGGTATCACATCGCCGGGCGGTTCGACCGACGGCGGCACCTCGTCATCTCCGATGGGCGGCGGCTCCGCGATGCGCGGCGGCGTGCTGTCGTCCCCGCCGACGATCGGATTACCATTGCCGCCGTCGTCGTCGCCTGGTGCCGGAGGTATCACATCGCCGGGCGGTTCGACCGATGGCGGCACCTCGTCGTCGCCGATGGGCGGCGGCTCCGCGACGCGAGGCGGCGTGCCGCTGTCCATATCGAAACCGTCGATCAGACCGTTGATGTATTCCTCGACATTCGTATATCCATCCCCATCGCCATCTCCTCCAGAATCATCGACGGTATTATTCAGCCCCGCAGCTTGTTCGAACCAATCAGGCATACCGTCGCCGTCGCTATCTGTTTCGTCGATTGGCGCGTTGAGAGGTGCGAACTGCGTCTCGTTCACTAGTCCCCCCTCGCCCCGCGTGATCTGATCGATGATGCGTTGATCGGTGGCATCTCGCCCCCCCGGGAACGCCCCTGCATTGGCCAGCACGTGCGCCCGTACGGCGTCGGCATCAATCACCTCGATACCGCTACCGTCGAAAACTGGTGTATCGACGATGGAATCAACCGCATCACCGTTGGCAGTGCGTCCCGTTACGACATTGCCATCCGCGTCGGCTTCAACGTTGCCGGACAGGTAGAACACGGAGTTTGGGCCGCGCAATAGAAAGTGAGATTCGTCGCTGGCCCCGCTTTCTGGTCCCGATTGCATGTAGTTGTTGACGACGTTTGCTGAGACGTCGCTGCTGAGATGGAAAGCTTCTTCCTGATCGCCGGCGCCATAGACGAAGTTGTTCGTCAGCTCGACCTCCGCGCCATCCTGGATCCAAGGATTGCGCCGGTTATTATAGGCAAACAGATTACTGTGGACGGTGAGGTCTTGTACGCCATCCGTCTCGTCATTGGCATTTCGTACAAGCAGACCCATGCTGTGCGGGCCCTTGGAATGGCCGGCGTCGTGCAAGCCCTCGGCTATGATATTATTCGACAGGGTGATGTTCGCGGCCGAACTCTTGCTCGCCGTGATGGAAACGTTTTCGTCAACACCCCATTCGAAAGAGTTGTGGTCGATCATGACGTCGTTGGCATCGATGATCTTCAACGGATCGTAGGCATCACGCAGCATCATACCGCGCATGATAACGTTGTCGGCCCGGATGCTGAGACCGGCGCCATGTACCTGCACGCCCCCCGCGGTCTGTCCGGCAATCGTAACGTCACCATCACGGATATTGATATTGTCGCTGAGTTCGATGTCGTTGACGCCGTCGAAAATGACGATGCGCGGACCGGCCACCTCTTCGAGCGCCCACCGCAGGCTCCCTTCGCCCGAATCGTTGCCATTGGTCACTTTAACGACTTGACCACCACGCCCCCCTGTGGCGGCCGCGCCGTAGCCGACCGCACCATCGAAACTATTGGCCATGGTACTTCTCTCTTTCTTGGTAAGATGTCCGGCCGATCGCGAACCATCGCAGTCCGCCCGCCGGGACTTTTCCGGAGCCGGCCAGACGGTCATGCTGAGATCGGTTGAAGGGACCAGAATTCGCCCGCGCGAACCGCGGCAGTTCGCGGTCCCGCGTTTCGATGTAGATAACCCGGCAATTGCGGGTGTCCGTCTGAGGACCACGGCCGTGCGTGGGCCTATCGAGCGGGCGAAGTGACATACCGGCCTTCCATCACGATGGCTGAGCCATCGCCGGATGATTTCACCTCTCCTCAACTCCCAACGCTACGTTTGAAGATTGATTAAGGGAGAATTGTGTTAGACAGAAATAGACATAAATCAGGTTCTTAGGGCTTTAAATTCGTGTGGGGTGGTCATTAGACAGTCCGAAAGCGGAGACGAACCCGCGCTTTTGGGCAATGCATCCCCCATTTGTCGTCAATCACCTTTCGACGCTGGCCGTGGCGTGACCGGTAACGACAACCTCTCCATTCTGGTTCGTTGTCGTCAGCGAGATATCGACCAGCGTCTCATCGCCTTCTTCGCGCACGGCCTCAATGACGGCCTTGCCCGTGAGATTGTCGCCCGGCCAAACCTGGTTCGTGAAGCGTACTCCGAACTTCTTGACGTTTTCTGCGCCGAAACGGTCCGTTATCATGCGTCCGGTCATGCCCATCGTAAGCATACCGTGGGCGAAGACACCGGGATATCCGGCCGCCTCACGGCAATACACGTCATCCGTATGCAGCGGATTGTAATCACCCGATGTACCGGCGTACATGACAAGCTGTGTCCGTTTCAGGTCTTCGACCAGGACGTCTTCGTAGGTATCACCAACTGCGAGTTCGTTCGCTTTGAGTAGCATCTTCAGGTCTCCTCAACCCTGATCCACAGGGCGTTCGGTCGTTACCCGCACCGAGCGTGACGTACACACAAGTTCACCCGCCTCATCCCTGTATTCGTGAACGAATTCTTCAAATAGCAACCGCCCGGCACGTTTGCTTTCCTTCTCCCAGGATTTACCGGGTGTCTGGGTCACCGTAAGTACGTCCCCTGGCTTTATGGGCCGGACAAACTCGAAGTGCTGCTCCGCATGCAGGCCGCCGGAAGAACTTGGTTTCCCCGCGACACCAGTCGGGTTCTTTCCGGAACCAAACCATTCCTCGCCGGGCTTCATGCGCAGGAAATAATCCGGATCGAATTGAGCGACCGCGCGCGGAAAAGTCGGTGGCGCAGCAGCATCTTCCATGCCGGTGTCGGGTACTGAGTAATCTCCAATAGATCGCCGGAACATCATGATGTGACTGGCTTCTACGGGGAAGACAATTCCGTCGTCGGACATGGCGCTGTTACCTCAAATCGTCGGGTACGATTGTTTTCCTAGCACATGCCTGAAGCCCGGCGAAGCCATCTGGCGGCGCGGTGGGGGACTGGCACCGAACTATCACAGACGCCATAATTAGATCGACAAACGCCATCAGTTCGAGGTGCGCGGAGCACCCATGAATGAAGCTTTCTGTGTCAATCATCGGCATGCGACAAGTCGAACTACTCAGCTGCCGGCAGGTCTCCCTTGGGACCAATGATCCTTGCATCGCGAATGAACAACGCCGGGGTTTGGGCGTAGAGCGCTAACAGCCGCGCCAATTCCAATAGTGAATCAATATGAGTTCGTTCATAGCCGTGGGATGCATCAACAGCGAAGCACAACAGAGCCTCCCGAATATCGCTGCCGGCCTCCAGTGCGGAAGCCGCATCACTGCGATAATGGTTGAATACGTCGCGTGAATGCTCGATCCCGTAATTTTTGCATATACTCAAAAGGCTCCTCGTGAGGTGCCAATCGAACGGCCCGGTTGAATCCTGCATGGCCACGGTCACACCGTAGTCGCAAGTATACTGGACTGAAGCGATCGTCCCGTTATCGACCGATACCAACTCAGCTACATCGCCGTGCATGATGTGTGAAGCTCCGACGCCGACTTCTTCCGATATCGTGAACAGAAGATGGCAGTCCATCGGCAGAAGGATGCCTGATTCAACAAGTGCCTTTGCAACGCTTAGCACGACTGCGACGCCGGCCTTGTTATCCAAGTGTCGCGAACATATGAAGCCATTTTCGGTAAAGAACGGTTCAGGGTGGATGGAGATCACGTCGCCCACATGGATGCCGAGTTCCCTGATATCTGCTTCACACGAAATCCGCTCATCCAAACGTAATTCGAGGTTGGCCCAGGTGCTTGGTTGCTGATCGATTTCGTCGCCATACACATGCCCGGACGCCTTCAGCGGCAGGATCGTCCCGGTGGTATCGACGCCATCATCCGAGTGCACCGTGACGCGCGCGCCTTCGGCGAATCGCGCCGACCAGGTACCAATAGGCGATAAGCGAGGCCAACCGTTGGCCTCATGAAAACCTTTGATCACCGCACCGAGCGTATCGAGATGCGTAACGATTGCGCGGTCAGGACAAGATTGCGCGCCTCTGAGGTCCGCGCGAATTGCGCCCCGACGCGTCAGCTCGTGTGTCACGCCAAGTTTACTGAGTTCATCGCAAACAAACCCGACAGCATGATCGGTCATGCCGGTGGGACTTGGGATTTCGAGCAACGAACGTAGTATGTGCCGAAGATAGTCGGCATCAATCTTCAGATCGTCCATATCCCGCATTCTGAGAACCTTTGATCAGTTCCAAAGGCCGATCCTGAGGAAACTTGCGATATCAGCACACTGTCTGATTCGCCCGTTAGCATCCAACCGCGTCCCCGGCCACCTATCATCCTTTGTCGGCCTCCCTTTTCGATCAGGCGCACGAAAATAAGCTCGCTAGGAAACGGGCGCTCCCGGTCTGAGCCGCAGCAATATCGAGCGGCCTACTCGCTCGACGGGCACTGAAAAAGGTCTGATAGGCGGGTGGACTCGAGAGGGGAGAGACGACCTGATGGCGTTGTGGCCATGTCGCTCAAAGAAACGCGAGCCGGTTCCGCGCCGCCTTGCGTCACAACTGCGGACGATCGAGATAGCGACATCCACACCATTCGGCGAAAGGTCGACTGTTTAGCCGTATCACTCCACGACCAGTTCGCCCTTTTCGCGGCCGTCCCAACAGGCAATGCGTTTGGGCTTTACGATGATGAGAACGAGACCTTCGCTATCAAGCCCGTTATCGAACCAATGCTCGAGATCTGGCACCCAGTGCTTCTTCATCGTTTCGCGGTCGCGAACCAGTTTTGCTTCACCCTGCACAGCGGCATAGAAATCGCCCTTGGCGTACGTTGCGCCGCAGCGCGCGTCGGCCATCACGTCATCATCTATGCGCCCATCGTCTGTCGCGAAGTGATAGGTCGTGCCGTCCGTTTGCGAAACGTCGCCGTTATTTGACATGGGACGGGCGGCAATATCGCCACCTGATGTCTTGGTCACCAACATGGCGACATCAATGGCTATGAGTTGCTGGGCGATCTGTGAAAGGCTTCGATCTGACATGCGACAATCTCCGATTTGCCCCAGTCAACGCCTGAAGGCTCGGCGGGTTCCTTATCGGCTCAACCGGAACGCGCCTCACCTGTCAGGCGCGCTCCAGTCAGAAGGCGGAATGTTCCTACGCCGCATTCTCAATGCGAGACCGATAGCCACGCCTAAACCTATGGCAATTGTCAGATCGGCCACGACGGTCAGCACCAGGGTCAACACCAGGAGGAAGGTGTCGGACCGGCTGCCGCTCAGGTAATCACGCCACTTGTGCGGCTCGCTCATGTTCCAGGCAGTTAGGATCAGGAGAGCAGCCAGCGCCGGCATGGCCATGTAGCCGGCGACGGGCGCTGCCACCGCCATAATGATGAGCACCGTCAGCGCATGCACTATGCCAGCCATCGGAGTCTTGCCGCCGGCCCGAACGTTGGTCGCCGTCCGCGCTATCGCCCCCGTCGCAGGAAGTCCACCGAAAAGGGCCGAGCCGAGGTTTGCCGCTCCCTGGGCAATAATCTCTGCGTTCGACCGGTGCTGCCCCCCGGTCATACGGTCAGCCACCATCGCGGAGAGCAACGACTCGACGCCCGCCAGAAAGGCGATCACCAGGGCAGAGGGCAGTAATTCTACCAGCCTCACGAGAGTAATCGCGGGCACGGCAGGCATGGGCAGATAGCTCGGCAATTCACCAAAACGTGACGCGATGGTATCGACTGGCAGCGATAGCCACCCCGCGACAGCCGATGTAATGCCGACAGCAAAAATCAAGCCGGGCCAACGCGGCGCCGCCCGCCGCAATGCCACGATCGCAACCACCGTCGCAGCACCGATCGCGATGGACGCGGAGCCTGCTGTCTCGCGTGCGCTCCAAAGTACAGCCACTTTCTCCAGAAAGCCTGCCGGCAGGTTGGCAACGGATATCCCGAGAAAGTCCTTGAGCTGGCTGGTGGCGATAATGATCGCAATTCCGATTGTGAAGCCATTGATAACAGGCTCCGGAACGTAGGCGATCAGGCTGCCGGCGCGCAGAAAACCAGCGACCAGGAGGATAAGTCCGGCCATGAAAGTGGCAAGCACAAGTCCATCGTACCCGTGCGTGGCGATTATCCCGTAGACGACGACTATGAACGCGCCGGTGGGGCCGCCGATTTGCACGCGGCTCCCGCCGAACAAGGAGATGAGAAAACCCGCCACGACAGCCGTGACCAGACCTTTCGCGGGATCGGCGCCCGATGCAATGGCGATCGCCATGCTCAATGGCAGAGCGACGAGAGCGACTGTTACACCGGCAACCGTATCTCTTGCAAAGTCTGCGAACGAGTACGAGCGCATGGTTGTGAGGAGCTTGGGTTTCATCGTTTCCTGGCGACTGTCGAGGATCGCAAACCGACCAACACGCGGCCAAAATGCAGAAGCGCCCTCTGCATACTCCCAAGCTACCTGCATGACGAAAACCAAGAGCGGGCATAATAGCGTAAGCCCGCGAATCCGTATTGTCGACGGTCTCTACTACGGCACTTCTTCCAAGAGACATGCGTGATCGGCAGAAGCCTGAATGCCTGGTCCGGCATCTCTGCCCGATCTCCTACCGAAAATCGCCCAAGAATAATGACATCGATATCATTTGTCTGACAGACGGCAGCGCCCTTGTCCTGTATCTGTGCAGGCTAACGGATCACGGTCGGAACGAACTGAGAAGGAAACGAACATGACAGCCCCAGCACGCGAAAAATGGAACATGAGGCCGATTACGCCCGCCGTCGGCATGGAGGTATCCGGCGTCGACGTGAGCCGGATTGATCGCAGCGAGGCCGAAGCACTGGCGCAAATCTTCTACGACAACTCCGCCCTTCTTATCCGTGGCCAGGAATTGACGCCGGAAGTGCTGGTCCGTTTCAGCCGCTTCCTTGGCGATCTCGACGAGGCCCCTGTCAATGAGGGTGGCAAAACGGCGGTCGAAGGCTTCCCTGAGATCTATGTGATCTCAAACATCGTCGGCGGCAATGGTGAGCCCGTCGGCAGCCTTGGCGCGGGTGAGGCGTCGTGGCACACCGACATGTCCTACCTTGAACGGCCGCCCAAAGCGTCCATGCTATATTCGGTAGAGATACCACCCGCCGGCGGCAATACGTGGCTTGCCGGGATGTACGCCGCTCTCGAGGCCATGCCGGCAGATATGCACCGCGAGGTGGAAGGCCGCCGTATCAAGCACGACGGAACATTTAACTCGGCAGGCCTTCTGCGCAAAGGCTTGGTCGAGAGCAATGATCCAATGACGTCGCCGGGCGCGTTTCATCCGATCATATGCCGCCATGAAGATACCGGACGCGACGTGCTCTATCTCGGCCGTCGGCGGAACGCGTATGTCGAAGGGCTGACGCTTGAGCGCTCAGAGCAACTGCTTGACGAGCTTTGGGCTTTCGCCACACAGCCACAATTTGCATACGCCCACGAATGGCGGGTCGGCGACCTTTTGATGTGGGACAATCGGTCGACACTCCACCGCCGCGATCCCTTTGATGTCAACGCCAGGCGCTACATGCTGCGAACACAAATCCAGTGCGAGACGCCACCCCGGGCCAGCTTGTCGGAGGCGGCATAGTGGCCCTTAAGGCGTTGGCGGCACAGTCAACGCCTGTCGCGGCTGTGAGAGAAATTTGTGTAAAGCGCTTGAGACTGCCGCTTAGCAAACCCTACAAACTTGCGTTCGGGGATGTCGCCGCTTTCGATACCTTGATCGTTGAGATGGCGATCGGCGATAGGGTCGGTTTTGGCGAAGCGACAATCCTAACCGGTTATACGCCGGAAACGATCGACCAGGCCTGGAGTGCGGCGACGCAACTCCGCAGCGCGCTGGCCGGCCGCAGGCTTGACAGCACGGCCGGCCTTCTGGGCGACGCACAGGCCGGCTCGCCGTTCACGGTCTCGATGTTCAAGACAGCCATCGAGATGGCGATGGGCCATCCTGTCCTGGAGGTCGGCCGCGACGCTTCGGTTCCTCTGCTTTTCGGGTTGAACCCGACCGATCCCGACGAAATCGACCGGGAAATCGACACGGCAGCCCGCCTTGGTTACCGGACCTTAAAAGTCAAGGTAGGTTTCAATGTTGCCGCTGATCTTGAGCGCGTGCGTCACATTCAAACATCCAATGCGGGACGCATGACGCTGCGTATCGACGGTAACCAGGGCTACACTCTCGCTGACGCCAAGCAATTCGCAACCTCGGTCGATGCAACGGACATCGAGCTCCTCGAACAACCGTGCCACATGGATGACTGGCCGGCGCTCGCTGAAGTAATCAAGGTCTCGGCTGTTCCTATCATGCTCGACGAGTCGATCTACGGCCTCGCCGACATCGAGAGGGCAGCAGGCATCGGCGCCCGGTTCGTTAAGCTGAAACTAATGAAAATGGGTTCGCTTGATGAACTGAGGGATGGGCTGTGCCGCATTCGAGCACTTGGAATGAACCCGGTTCTCGGCAACGGCGTGGCCAGTGACATCGGTTGCTGGATGGAAGCCTGCGTCGCCAATGGACTTATTGAAAACGCTGGCGAGATGAACGGTTTTCTGCGTGCTTGCGAAGCCGTCGTCTCGAACCCTCTGCGCGTCGAAGCAGGGGCGATTCAGCTGCCGGCGCGATACCGTCCCGATTTGGATCGCGCGAAGATCGACCAATTGACGGTCGCATCTACAGGCGGGTAACCGAAGCGGCAACGAGCACGATCAGCGCTCGATCATGGAAGCCGCCCAACCGGAAGGGCACTGAGATGGGTTTTGAACTTGATGGAAAAATCGCCCTGGTAACTGGTGGCAGCCGCGGCATCGGACGCGCCGTCGCCCTCAAACTTGCCGGAGAAGGTGCAAACATCGTCATCTGCGGGCGGACGCGCGAAAGCCTCGATGTGACCGCTGCGGAAATCAGTGCGCTGGGCGTCAACTGCTGGACTTACGAAGCTGACGTGAGCCGGCTGGAGGATATTGAGCGTCTCGTCGAACAGACGGCGGACGCCGCAGGAGGCATTGATCTCCTAGTCAACAATGCCGTCACTTCGACCAGCGCGCCATTCGACGAACTGACGGACGATCTTTTCCGCTATCACATCGACGTGAAGCTGATGGCATACATCCGCATCGCACGTCTCGTCCTCCCGTTGATGCGCCGGCAAGGCGCGGGCCGTATGGTGAACATCGGCGGAATGACCGCCCGCGTTGTGGCTCCGCTGCGCATGACGAACGGTGTCGTGAACGCCGGCGTCGCTAATTTCACGAAGCAGTTCGCAGGCTACGCCGCCCCCTTCAAGGTCACAGTCAACTGTGTTCATCCGGGCTACACCGCCACCGAGCGCGTGCAACAGATTTTTGCGAGCGAAGCGAGGGAAACGGGCGCGACCGTCGAGGAAATCATGGAAGAGCGCACCCGCGATATCCCTTTGGGCCGGCTGATCGAGCCGGAGGACGTGGCGTCGGCCGTCCTCTTCTTTTGTTCGCCGGCGGCGCGGATGATCACAGGCCAGTCCATCGCCGTTGACGGTGGTTCAGGGACATCCATTCCCTACTGAGCCGGCGCAACAGATCGTATGCGTGCAGTAACGATGGGCTGACAGGCCGGATTTGGTTTGATGTATTCGGGGCCGATGGCGTCAGGATGGCGTCGGATACGTTGGCTTCGGGCGTTCCTTGTCGCTCTTCTCGGGTGCCTCCGGATTGTCCTGATTTTTTTTGCGCAACGTATCGAAATACGCCAGCAAATCTTCGATTTCCTGGATCGTGAGTTGGGCGTCGGGCATCTGCCCGTGAGGTTGGACAAGCGTATTGCGAATTCGTGAGTCGGTGCGACCGGGAAGGTTCGCGATGGCGCGAAAGGACGGCAGGCCAACGATGGCGCTGCGCTTTTGTTTCGCGTCGACGACGTGGCAGCTCGCACAAAGCCTTTCAGCAAGTTGCTGACCACGCTTAGAACTTGGCTGGCCGGGTTTGTCCGCCTCCGCTGCGGCGTGAGCCGTCAGTATCGGGAGCGCGAGAGCTGTCACGGCCAGAACGGTGACTATGGTTCGCATTCATACCTCTTCCCAAAACGCCGCCCGCCGACAGCTCCGAAGAATTTCGAGATTCGGACAGAACCCGGGCTGTGCGATCGGCTGTTCGTTCTCTTCCAGCCAGCGGCGGCACGCTTCCCCGTTTTTGCATTCAAAACAGGTGCGCTGAACGCGGACGACCGCTTCACCATTGTCCAGTCTGGCAAGCACAAGCGGATCGATACCGAGACGTCTCATCATCAGCTCGGTACGTCTCTCGCGCCGGCCAACGCGTTTGAAGATCGGCCAATCGTACTCATTATCAGCCATATCGCGCTCCCAAAAAAGTTCGCGCCCCCAAAAGTCTCCATGCGACCTTCACCGCTCGGGACGGCACACGCATTGACCTCGATCAATGTACCTGTTTGCTGATCTTGGCTTTGGGCCAGGCGATCAAGTCGTAGGCCAGAAGACCAAGTTGTAGGCCAGACCAAGTTATAGGCCAGATCAGGTTATAGGCCAGATCAGGTTATAGGGATGGCGGCTGTCGCCGGAAGCGCCTCCCCGGAGCTAGTTTTTGTTTGGCGACGGAGCCCTCCGGGCTGTATTTGGCGCGCCGAGCCGGGCGATGATCAGTCGCGTGGCGATGATGCCGATTAAGAGCCCGGCCACGAAAACGAACACGTCGCTGCGTCCGGTTCCGATCGCTGGAATGGCACCGCCCGGACAAAAGCCGGCGATACCCCATCCAACGCCGAAGATGGCGGCCCCTGCTATGAGCCTCGCATCGATATGCTGCGACGTCGGGAGCTTGAAACTTGTTGCAAGGAGGGGCTCTGGGCGCGCCAATACGAAGCGGTACCCAATCAGCGTTGCGGCGAGCGCCCCGCCCATCACGAATATCAGGCTGGGATCCCATGTGCCGAAGAAGTCAAAGAAATTTATGACCTTGGCCGGATTGACCATGCCTGAAACGATGATGCCAAGGCCAAAAATAACACCGATGACGTAGCTGGCAAGAAGGCGCATGGTTCAACCTCCGATCACGTGGCGGACAATGTAAACGGTAACCGCGGTCGCGGCCATGAACGTGAGCGTTGCAGCAAGGGACCTCGGCGAAAGCCGCGCCAGACCGCAGACGCCGTGCCCCGATGTGCAGCCGGACCCAAGCACAACGCCGATACCGACAATCAAGCCGCCGATAAACAGGGCGCCACCTGAGACCGGAACGCTAATCTGTGGCATTTCTCCGCTCAGTACGAACACCAGAGCCGGAGCGGATACCATGCCCGCGACCATTGCAGCCCGCCACGACCAGTCGGCCAGATCGCTAGCAAAGAACAATCCGCTCACAACGCCGGTAATGCCGGCGATGCGCCCGAGAGCGAGCATAAGCAAGACGGCTGCGAGTCCGATAAGCAAGCCACCGGCCAGCGAAGCAATTGGAGTAAACGTGGTAACCATGGGAAGCGGCCTTTCGCGTATTGAAGCTCGCAGTTTCTAGGCGCGAGCTTGTAAAAGAATATCTCGCCGTTGGAAACGTCTTCACTGTCGCGGCGTTGCAAGCACATAAGTGAAGGGCATAGAAAACTTGCAGAAAATTCTGATCATATTCGGTGTTGTCCTGGTCGCCATGGGCTTACTTTGGCCATGGATCACGAAGCTCGGGCTAGGACGGCTGCCGGGAGACATCGTCATTGAGCAGGAAGGCTTCCGGCTCTATTTGCCGCTGGCGTCGTCATTGGTGATCAGCATCGTACTATCGCTCGTCTTGTGGCTGCTTAATCGATAGTTAGGTTAGATTTAGAGCGCCGGCGCGCAACCCGCTGCATGTTTGAGATTTGAGTAAGAGTGTAAAATTTTTCCCACGACCGACGAATCTGGCGTCAAGGAACCGAAGATGAACGATATCGACCACACCGCACTCCAGACGCGCGAAGATATGGAGCTTCGTAGCATCGCCACTGCCTGGTTGCGCGCTTTCGAAGCCGCTCTCGCCAGTGGCGATGAGGCGATGATTGCATCAATGTTTGAGCCGGACGGCAATTGGCGCGATGTGCTGGCGTTTACGTGGCATCTGACACCCCGTGTCGGCGCCGACAGCATCGCCGCCGGGCTCGCCGCTCGCCAACCAGCCGTGGAAGCGCACAGCTTCGAGGTCGACCCCAACCGTACGCCACCCCGGCACGTCAAACGCATGGGGCGCGACAGCATTGAGATCATCTACCGTTTCGAGACCAAAGTCGGCCGCGGCGAGGGTGTGTTGCGCCTTGTCCCCGTCAATGGAGACGGCGGGGCCGCCGGCCACCAGGCATGGGTCATCTCGACGAAGCTGAACCAACTAAAGGGCTTCGAGGAGAAGACCGGCGACAATCGCCCGAGTGGAGCTGCTTATTCACGAAACTTCGGCGGCGACAACTGGGACGACGCTCGGCGCAAAGCCCAGATCTACGATGACAGGAGCCCGGAGGTCCTCATTGTCGGCGGCGCTCAGGCCGGACTCGCCGTCGCAGCAAGGCTCAACCAGCTCGGCGTCGATAACCTCATTGTCGAGAAGTGGCCACGCATCGGCGACAGCTGGCGCAAGCGCTATCATTCGCTTGCACTGCATAACTCGATCAAGGTCAACCACCTCCCCTACCTGCCTTTCCCGCCAACCTGGCCGAACTTCATCCCGAAGGACATGCTGGCACTGTGGTTCGAGTTCTACGCTCAAGTCATGGAGATAAACCATTGGACCAGTACCGAGTTCACCAAAGGTGAATGGGACGCGAAGGCCAAGCACTGGGTCGCGACCGTCAGGCAGGCTGACGGCGCTAAACGCATCCTGAAGCCACACCACATCGTTTTTGCAAACGGGGTTTCGAGCTATCCGCTAATCCCGAAAATTCCTGGCCTCGACTCGTTTAAGGGCGAGGTGATCCATTCGGAAGGCTTTGACAGCGGTGCCCCGTTCGCCGGTAAGAAGGCCCTTGTCATTGGCACGGGTTCCTCGGCCAATGACATCGCGCTGGACCTGCACAGCTTCGGTTGCGAGACGACGATCATACAGCGCGGCTCGACGACGGTCGTTTCGATCGACCCCTCGGCCAAGCTCAATTATGCTCTTTATGACGAAGGTCCGCCGATCGAGGATTGCGACTTGATCGCATCGTCCGCCACGCCGCCGATGATCATTGAGGCCTACAAGATGGCCGTGCAACGCATGGTCGAACTCGATCACGACATGATCGAGGGCCTGAAGCGGATCGGTTTCAAATATGACATCGGCGAAGACAACACTGGCCACCAGATGAAGTATCGCCGGCGTGGCGGCGGGTACAATCTCGACGCCGGTAGCTCCGACCTCATGATCAAGGGCGAAATCGGCCTCCTGCAGAATGACAAGATCGAGCGCTATTGTCCCGAGGGTGCGTTGTTGAAGGACGGCACCATCGTGCCGGCTGATGTGATTATCCTTGGGACCGGCTATTACTCGCAGGGCGAACTGGTGAGGCGGGCTCTCGGCGAAGAGATGGCGGATCGTATTGGCCCAATTTGGGGAGAGGGCGACGACGGCGAACTCTCGAATATGTTCAAGCGCACGCCTCAGGAGGGCGCATGGTTTATCGCCGGCAGCCTCCCGCAGGCCCGCATTTACTCGAAGGTTATGGCGCTGCAGATCAAGGCCCTCCAGGAAGGGCTTGTTGATACCGATCCCTTCGCCTGACGGGTGCGTCACGCAGAGGGGTGCTTGAAGCCGGCCCGGCTGCCGCGGCGCAGCCGTCGCGCGGCCCCGGCTTTCCCGTCAAGGGTCTGTACGTCGCAACGTGTTTCTTAAACTGTCCGGCAGTTTATCCTCTACTTTTTGGATAATTTTGTTGGCGCCCGGGTGCCGTCGCCGGAACAGCCTTGCGCACCGGGCAACGCGCGCACTCACGGATATGAGAAGTACGAGGCCGACAACCATCATCGCGGCGCCGACGGGGATCGGCATCGGAAAAATAATCATGCCCGAAATGATCAGAAAAACTGCGAGGACAGCGGTCGCCAGTCTGATCAAATTGACCCCCATTCCGAACCATTAGAGCGGGTCCGACCTTGGTGGAACCGCTTCCGCGATTTCACTGGGGTCGGTAGTCCCACTCTTCACTATTGGAGTAGGTCATCTTTTCCGGTTTAGCCGGCGACGGCCCCGGTTGCGAACGGTCTGCAACTAAACCGGAAATGATCTAATGGGACATCAGAACCGGGGCGGTCATGTGTTCCAAGAGGTTTTGGGTCATCCCGCCAAACAAAGTCTCTCGAAGCCGCGAATGACCGTAACACCCCATGACGAGAAGGTCACAACCTTCATCGGCAAGCCGGTTGAGCAACTCATCGCCGGCCGTTACGCCATCGCTCCTCGTGACGGTAACTTCGGCCTTGATGTCATGCCGCGCGAGACATAGAGCGATTTCATCACCGAGTGCGATGCTGTCATAACCACCCCGGCACTTGGGATCGATAGCAAGAACGCGGACCGACTTTGCATTGCGCAGGAGCGGTACGGAATCGAGAGCCGCGCGTGCGGCCTCTCGGCTGCCATTCCAGGCGACCACAGCCCTGCTGCCGACTGTTTTGAAGCTGCCTGAATGTGGCACGATGAGAACCGGCCGGCCCGTTTCCATCACGACGCGCGAAGGCAGGTCATCCCCATGGCGGTACCCTTCGTCCGCCCGCTGTCCGACCACGATCAGATCGGAGCACAAAGCTTGCCCGGTCACTTCGGAGGTCACGTCGCCATGATGCACCTTGTCGCACCGCCACTCCGATTTGACGCCGGATTTTTCGCAGCGTGCTGAGAAAATCTCTTTGATCTGATCCGCGTGCCGCGCCAGTATTTCTTCCTGTTGCGCTATAATCGAGTCGGGTATTTGCGCCGCGGCCATACCAAACATCGCTTGCACGCGTGGCAGAACATGCAAACCGATCAAGTGCGAATCATGCTCTCGAACTATCGGTAGAACGCAGTCGAGAATCCGCTCGGCGCTTTTGTCGGACGTCAAATAAGCTACGATCGTTTTGTAGGACACGATGAGCCTCCATATGTCCAGTGAGCCAAGATAATATGGAATATATGACCAAGTAGCGCGCGCAGCCAGAAAAAGAGTTGATCCAGGTCAAAGCGATAAGGCTTGCCAGCGCCTTGTGATATTGATCAGGATCAAGGCGTATCAAACGAGGAATTGCTTTAGTCCGCCTCATGGAACGCTCATCCACGTACACCGGCAGCAATCGCCCTGAGTCTTCGGCGGACCAGTCTGATGCGATAGCATTTCTCGCTGATCCTGCCTCGTATCCGTCTCCGGTTCCAAGCGTGGAGCGCATGGAGACGCACGGTGCATTCATCTTTCTGGCAGGCGACAAGGCCTACAAGATGAAGCGCGCGGTCGCCCTGCCGTATATGGATTTTTCGACGTTGGAGAAGCGCGCCGAGGCCTGCCGTCATGAGCTTGAGCGCAATAAATCGGCGGCGCCTGAAATCTATTTGGCCGTTGAATCAATCGTTCGCTCGCCAGATGGGAAGTTGTCGTTCAATGGCGATGGCGAGCCGGTCGATTGGGTCGTTGTCATGCGGCGTTTCGATCAGGCGAACCTTTTCGACAATCTCGCACGGACGAACCGGTTACCCCTCGATCTGATGCCGGAGCTGGCCGAAACGATTGCAAGTTACCATAGGAACGCGGCCGCGTTCCCGGCGGTTGACGGTCGAGGCGTGATGGACGCTGTCGTCGGGCAGGCCGTTCGCTCGCTTGTGCAAGCCGACATCCTCAAGGACGCCAGCCGAACCCACGATTTCGCTAATCGAATAGTGGCCGATCTCGGCAAGCTGACGCCGCTGCTCCGCGAGCGTGCGGCCCGTGGTCATGTTCGCCTCTGCCATGGAGATCTTCATCTGCGCAATATCGTTTTGCTCAATGGCAAACCGACGTTATTCGATGCCATCGAGTTTGATGATGCGATCGCGCGGATTGATGTGCTCTATGATCTCGCCTTCCTGATGATGGACCTTTGGCATCGCGGTCTGAAAGCGCACGCCAATGCTTGTTTCAATACTTACGCCAGCAGGGCCATACCGGTGGCCGAGCTGGACGGTCTGGCAGCCCTGCCAGTCTTTCTCGCCACCCGCGCCGCGATCCGGGCGATGGTTGCGATCGATCGCGCGGCGGTTTCCACGAACGATCGACAGGCCGCACTTCGTGATGAAATCACCGAATATTTCGATCTCGCCTGCGATTTCCTCGAACCCTGTGAGCCGCAGCTCATTGCTATTGGCGGGCTCTCCGGTACCGGCAAGACCACTTTGGCTGCGAAACTGGCCCCCGAGGTTGGCCTCGCGCCGGGGGCGCTGCATCTCAGAAGCGACGTCGAACGCAAGCGTATGGCCGGCCTTCACCCCCTCGAGAGTTTACCGGCGAGCGCCTATACCGAACGCGCGACGGATGAGGTCTACAAGCAACTTTGCGCTCGCGTCGATCGAGCTTTACGCGCTGGCCATTCGGTCGTTGTCGATGCGACCTTCCTAGAGCAGTCTCGCCGGCGCCAGATCGAAGATGTGGCAGCGAGTAACGGCGTGCGCTTTGTGGGTCTCTGGCTTGAGGCGCCGGAGAGCCGTCTCATAGAGCGCGTGACCCAGCGGCGAAACGATGCCTCGGATGCCGATGCATCGGTCGTTCGCCATCAGATCGCGTCACATGACCGAAGCACCTCTTGGAGAATAGTGGATGCAAGCGGGAAGGCCGATGCAGTCGCCGCACGCGCAATGGCGGCATTGGAGCACTTGGCCAACGATTGATTGATCGACGGAACAGCCGCTGGCCTGAAAGCATTCTAAGGTCGAACAGTTATCTTTGTCGGATGGGGCGGCCTAACGTCCTTGTTCGCGCGAACCGGCAGTACTGAAAAGGAGAGGGTGGCGTCATGTTCCGATCAACTGGACTGAAACCGTTCGCAATCGCAGGCGCACTTTGTCTATTCGCACTGCCAACTCAAGACGTTGCCATGTCAGCGACGCTCGGCGACCCCAAGGCCGGCAAGGCCTTTGCACAATCTGAGTGCGCGTCATGCCATGCTGTCGAAGCGGATAAACTTAATTCACCCGTCGCCGAGGCTACGCCTTTTCAGATTATTGCAGACACACCTGGTATGACTAGGACGGCGCTCGCTGTCTTCTTGCGCACGCCTCACCCAACCATGCCAAATCTGATCGTCGACGGTGATGATACCGACAATCTGATCGCTTATATCCAAAGCTTGAAAACAGAATAATAACCCGGTCAACGCAAGTCGGGCCACTGTCGAGTAATTCTAACGGGCGCCAGTCCCTGAAATTGTGTCGTGCCTCACAGCGTATCGCGACCTCAAAGCGTATTGATGGGTACCTTGAAAAATGCCCGTCCATCCTTGTCCGGCGGCGGCAGATGCCCGGCGCGCATGTTCACTTGGAGTGACGGGATGATGAGACGCGGCATCGAAAGTTGCGCGTCCCGTTCGGTGCGGAACTTGATGAAGTCATCCCGCGTCCGGCCCTCCCCTACGTGGATATTGCGAAGCTTCTGCTCCGCGACCGTGCTCTCCCACATGATCTCTCGTCCGCCCGGTCCATAGTCGTGGCAAATGAAAAGGCGCATATCATCTGGCAGGCTCAGCACCTTTTGGATGCTGTCGTAGAGCGTGGCCGCATCGCCACCTGGAAAATCGGCCCGCGCCGAGCCACCGTCCGGCATGAACAATGTATCGCCGACGAAGGTGGCGTTGCCGATGACATGCGCCATGCACGCAGGAGTGTGACCGGGCGTGCCGATGGCGAGGCCTCGAAGGTTGCCGATTTCATAAGTGTCGCCGTCCTTGAATAACCTGTCGAACTGCGAGCCGTCCCGTTCAAACTCGGTGCCTTCGTTGAAGATCTTGCCGAAAACTTCCTGCACGACCGTAATGTTGGCACCAACACCAATTCGGCCGCCGAGTTTTTCCTGGATGTAGGGCGCGGCTGACAGATGATCGGCATGGACGTGGGTTTCAATCTGCCAAATCAGTTCGAGGTTGTTGGTCTCGATGAAGGCTATAATCGCACCCGCGTGGTCGAAGCTGAGGCGGCCGGCCGCGTAATCGATGTCCATAACCGAATCGATGACGGCGCAGGCTTTCGAGGACGGATCCTTCACGACGTACGAAATGGTGTTCGAACCTTCGTCGAAGAAGCCCGTTACTTCCGGCTTTTGATTCATATCGACCAGATATTCAGTCATGACGATCCATCCCCTTTGTCCTCGACGATCGAGCGCGGAAAGTTTCCGATGATGCGCATGGCTCCCCCTGAAGGCATTTGCCGCTTCTTCGTTCGGCGCGCCCTGGCGATGACGCCAGTCGAGTAAACCGAAACGCCACATGTCACCGCAAGTGCTAAGTCGCCCCGAAGGGATTGCATTTATTCCGGACGCATGCATAAATTCCGCAATTGCATTGCTACGGCATTATCGGGAAAATATGCAAGACATCGGTGAGGCATTCCGGTTGGCGTTGCAGCTTGTTTTGAGCGGCAATGGCGATCTCATGGAGATCATAGGGTTGTCTCTCTACGTCAGCCTTAGTGCATTGCTCATTGCCTCTGCTCTCGGCCTGTTCATCGGCGCGGCTCTTGCGGTCACGCGGTTTCCAGGGCGCGGAGCCGCTTTGGTGGTGCTGAATGCCTTGATGGGTCTGCCGCCAGTGGTCGTTGGTCTGCTGGTTTATTTGTACCTTTCGCGCTCTGGACCCCTCGGTTTTATGGGTCTGCTCTACACACCGACGGCCATGATCATCGCGCAAACCGTTTTGATCACGCCAATTATCGCAGCTCTGTCGCGTCAGGTGCTCGAAGATCTATACGAAGAATACCGCGAGCAGTTTCGCTCGCTATCTGTCCCGTGGCGCATTGAGATGGGCGCATTGGTTTGGGACGCGCGCTACTCGCTTCTGACGGTCGCGCTTGCCGGGTTCGGCCGGGCCGTTGCCGAGGTCGGTGCGGTCATCATCGTCGGCGGCAATATCGACCACCTGACGAGAGTAATGACCACCGCGATCGCACTCGAAACCTCCAAGGGCGATCTGGCCCTCGCATTGGCACTCGGCATCGTGCTGCTCACGATCGCACTGACCATCAACGGCCTTGTGATGACCGTCCGCATGACGGCGAGCAGGAACGCCTATGCTTGACCGGGCACCTTGCGTTGATACGCCATCCATCAGCGCGGTAGCCGCCCAGGCATCGGCCGTAATGCCGATCATATGCCGGAGGCTCGTCTACGAGCGTGGCGGCCGGCTGCTCATCAATGCGATCGATCTGGATATCGCGCCGGGTTCGTTGACGGTCGTTATGGGGCCGAACGGTTCCGGTAAAAGCCTGCTTCTTCGCCTCCTGCACGGTCTCATTGAGCCCGATACCGGCCACATCCTGTGGGGGAATAGAAGAGACGCCGCGGCGGCGCGAGAGCGTCAGGCGATGGTATTCCAGCGGCCGGTCCTTCTGAGACGATCCGTCGGTGACAACATAGGTTTTGTCTTGAAGTTGCGCGGGGAAGATACGCGCAGCCAACGCGAGGCGATGCTCACCCGCGTCGGTCTGCAGGAGCTTATCAAGCAACCGGCGCGGCGCCTTTCTGGCGGTGAACAGCAACGGCTTGCTCTGGCGCGGGCCTTGGCAACGCGGCCGGACGTTCTGTTTTTGGACGAGCCAACAGCAAGTCACGACCCCGCCTCCACCCACATGATCGAAGAGGCAGTTGTCGCGGCCCATCGCAGCGGCACAAAGATCGTCTTCATAACGCACGACATCGGTCAAGCCCGGCGCCTGGCTGATGACGTGATTTTCCTGAACGGGGGCCGCGTTTGTGAACATACCGAAGTCGGAAGGTTTTTCAGCGACCCACGAACCAATTGCGCGCGCGGCTTTCTCGATGGCCGCATCTTGTTTTGATGTCGAAGGAGAAAATACCCCATGAAATATGTTGTCACGGCCGTTTTCTCTGTGGTTTTTGTCGCTTATGCCACCGCTGTCGTTCATGCCAAGGAGCCTTCGATCATCGTGCAATCGACGACATCGACGAAGAACTCGGGTCTCTATGATCACATTCTTCCGATGGTGAAAAAAGACATTGGCGTCACCGCTAATGTCGTCGCTGTCGGCACCGGACAGGCAATCCGTAACGCGCGCAATTGCGACGGAGATGTGCTGCTGGTGCACGCCAAGCCTGCCGAGGAAAAATTCATCGCCGATGGCTTTGGCGTTTCGCGCGCCGATCTCATGTACAACGACTTCGTCATCGTGGGCCCTCCATCGGACCCGGCGGGTGTTGCCGGCATGGAGGATGCCGAAGCCGCACTGAAGAAGATTGCTGAGACAAAGGCACTATTCGCCTCACGTGGCGATGATAGCGGTACACACAAGAAAGAGACGCGACTTTGGAAGGCAGCTGGCGTGGATCCCACCTCCGCTTCAGGCAAGTGGTATCGCGAAACGGGCTCGGGTATGGGGGCGACGTTGAATGCCGGTGTTGGCATGGGAGCTTACGTCCTGACCGACCGCGCAACTTGGCTCGCATTCAAGAACAAAGGCGATTTCAAAATCGCCGTTGAAGGAGACGAAGACCTTTTCAATCAGTATGGCGTCATTCTCGTCAGCGAAGCGAAATGTCCCAGCGTAAAATCGAAACTCGGTCAGCAGTTTATCGACTGGCTGCTGTCAGAGCAGGGACAAAGTGCCATTCGTGCCTATCAGGTGGGCGGCGAACAACTTTTCTTCCCCAACGCAGCCGCGGACGAGAGTGTAAAGAAGGCTAACGAATAGCCGCGAGTGTGCGCAGCACTGATGACTTAGCCGAAGACGCCCCAGGCGGCGCGCAAGGCGCCGGTCGGCCGCCCTCCCGGCCGCTGTGCGCCGCGAGCGAAAGTAATAAACCGGATGAACATCATTCGATGTCAGTTGTCTGTTTCCGGAGGACGTGGCGCGCTTTAGTGTTCTGGCATAAAGATTCAGTTAGAATATGCGTGCATGACACGAAAGCCTGTCAAAAAAATCACGGCCCCGCCCGGGACGAATGGCGAGGACGAGCCTGCGCGCCCGTCTGATTCGTCATCACCTGCTGATGTCGCGGCGTTGGCCCATGAATTGCGCACGCCTCTCGCTGCGATCATCACGATTGCCGAGATGCTGGAGCGTCAAACGCTTGGCCCCTTGGGCGATCCGCGCTACCTCGGCTACGCGCGCGATATCGGCGATAGCGCGCGTCTGGCCCTGGGCATCATGTCAGGAGCGATAGAGCGCGAGACCGATCCGAGGGCGTTATTTCACGATGGTCTTGGAGAAGTTGAGATCGCAGCCGTCGCCGGCAAAGCGATCGCGATGATTCAGCACGCCGCGAGCGACGCCAAAGTCGCTATCGAGACCACCACAGTCGCGCGACAACGCCTGATCGCGAACGGACCAGCCCTTGCGCAAATCCTGCTGAATTTGCTTCAGAATGCGGTAAAATTCACCCCAACCGGCGGTATCGTCAGGCTTTCGGTGGAGCCATCTTCGTCCGGCGGTTTGTCGATTTCGATTACGGACAACGGCGTTGGCATGAGCCCGAGCGATACGCAGATATTAGCCGGCTCTGAGGCCATGTACGATGGCCGTAACGAGTCCCCCGGCAACGGCAAGCCGCACGGGCGCCGCGGCATTGGCTTCTCGCTTGTTCGTCGTCTGACCTGCGCTATGGGCGCGACGTTCCGCGTCGAATCCAAACGCGGGATCGGGACCCGTGTAACCGTCGAGTTTCCGCCCGAAGCGCTCGTTTAATGAACTGAAGCAGCGCCGTCGACTCACGACGTCGACGATCGAGCCATTGACAGTGTGGCGGCTGACGATCTGGCGATGTTCCCGCAACCTGGCTATCGACTGCGATGAGGTTTGGAGAACCGTCACCGAAAAGACTCAATGTCTTATCCACAAGCCCGACTCCGCCGTCAGAAAGGCGCGATGACTTGCGGCGCCTTTGCGAATATTGCAGCAAAATGCTCGAGGAGACACAAATATGATTCGCTCGAGACTGACTGCGATTGCCTTTTTTGTTCCGGTTTTAGGTTTGGCGACGATGACCGGCGGGTCCATCGGCGCCCGGGCGAATGACTGCGGCGTCAGTGATTTCATCTGCAGAAAATTCAGTAAAAAAGAGCCGGTAGCAAAAAAACGTACCCGTCGCAGTCGTAGCCGCGCAAGACGCTCGCCGCCGAGACGAAGGGCTGAGAGCCGGGACAAGGCGGTTCAATCTGCGGCGGTGTCGCCAAAAGTGGTGCCGACACCGGCGTCACGTAAGCCGGCACTCGTCATCACTCGCCCGAAGCCGCAGATCGTTCCGTTGTCGACAGGTGCGATCAGCGAAGCGCCGGGGGATCTGCCTAACCTGTTCTTTGGCACCGGCGACCGGGTCGAACTGGCGACGGCAAAGTGCCAGCCAACAGAGCGGTCCGACCGGCGTGTGACTTGTGCGGTCGCCGTCCATCAGTTGGCGCTTACCACCGAGGCCGGTGCCGGTTGTACGGCATCGCTGTCGCTCCGCGACGTTGAATTTGCGAAAAGCGAAAAGGGTGAATGGGTCAATGAGGACTCTATCGCGCTTTGCGGCGGCCGTTTGCTGCGGCGCTCTGAACTGAGGCCCGTCTCCGTCGATGGCGAGCCGCGCTATGCGCTCAAAGAGGAATATCAGATGCTCGGTGGCGACAGTGCCTGCGCCGCTCCGTACCTGAAGAGCCGGCGGCCTCTGCGCAAGTCGTATCTACCGACCCTTCGCGGCACCCGAAAGCTGACCTGCGGCGCGGTTGCGGCGCGCTGAGCGCCGCGCCCATTTGGCCGATCGCTTGATTATTCGGGCACTTGCCATAGCGCCCGTTCACCGCGTGAAACGCGCTGAATGTTGTCGAAGGCATTGCGAAACCGGGCGCTGTGATTGTCCCATGTCGGCCCGGCAAAGTGCGCGGTGAGCACGACGTTGTCCAACTGCAAGAGCGGATTGTCGGCGGGCGGAGGCTCCTGATCGAAAACGTCGAGCCCAGCTCCGAATATGCGCCGCTCCGACAGGTGCCCGATCAGTGCCTGCTCATCAATTACCGGGCCTCGTGCCGTATTGACCAAAATGGCCTCCGGTTTCATTTCCTCGAGTTCCGCCTTGCCGATCAGGTGTCGTGTTGAGGCGTTGAGAGGCGTGTGCAGCGATACGACATCGGCTTCTCGCAGCAACTCGCGCAGAACGCGAAATTGCACACCGGCCTGGTCGGCCTCGTCTTCGCTCAGTCGACGGATATCGTTGTAGATTATCTTCATGCCAAATGCCCGGGCGAGCCGCGCAGTCTTTCGGCCGATGTTGCCGAAGCCGACAATTCCGAGCGTTTTCCCCGCGAGTTCGTACATTCGTGGCGCAGGTCCATTACCGCGCCAGCGTCCACCCTTGACACTGGCATGCTGCCACACGACACGGCGGGCCACGGTGAGCATGAGCATGATGGCATGCTCTGAAACCGAGATCGCATTTGCTCCCCCGTTGTTGCAAACGACAACCCCGGCAGCCGCTGCCGCACCGGTGTCGACTGCATCGTATCCGGCACTGAGCAACTGAATTAGCTTGAGGCCTGGTGCCTTGGCATGGAAAGCCGGTCCGACATCGACGTTTGGGTAACACACCAAATAGGAGGCGTCGGCAAGGTTTGCCTCGATGTCGGGAGCGCCGGGAGTGGTGATTATCGTCTCAAAGCCTGCTGGTGCCATGCCGGCGGCGATATCCATCACATTTTCGGATGGACATACGATGATAATTTTTTCGCTCATTCTCATGCCTCGGTGAGCCGGCGCAAAGGCGTTCGGCGTCGGATGATCTCTCGAATCTCGCGCTCACCTTTCGTACCGCCTTTGACGAATGCAAGTCTCGCATGAGGCTGGAAGCTACATAATCCGGTCAACGATGACATCGGCAACGCCGAACGGTTTCTAAATGGTAGGACGTTGCTGTAAAGAAGGTCTCCCACTCATCCGGAAGCCATAAGGACGGGCGATGACCTCACCGCTCTCGCATATTCGTGTACTCGACCTCTCACGCATTCTGGCTGGACCCTGGGCAACCCAGTTTCTCGCTGACATGGGAGCCGAGGTTATCAAGATCGAACGCCCCCGCGTCGGCGACGACACGCGGGGTTGGGGGCCGCCTTTCGCAATCGAGCCCGGCACCGATGACCCTGGCATCGCGGCCTATTTCATGTGCTGCAATCGTGGCAAGAAGTCTGTCGCGCTCGATATAACGACGTTGGAAGGCCAAGAGATCGTGCGCCGTTTGGCTGCGAATTCGGATGTTCTCGTCGAGAATTTCAAAGTTGGCGGCTTGAAAAAGTACGGCCTCGACTTCGATACTCTGTCGCAGTTGAACCCCAGACTGATTTACTGTTCGGTGACCGGATTTGGTCAGACCGGGCCTTATGCGCCGCGCGCCGGTTACGACTTTTTAGTCCAGGGCATGGGCGGGCTGATGAGCATAACCGGCGAGCCGGACGGTGTGGGCCCATCGGGCGAGAAGACAGGTGGGCCCATGAAAGTGGGTGTCGCCATCGCTGACCAGACGACGGGCATGAACGCGCTCGCTGCGATTTTAACCGCCATTATCGCGCGCGATAAAACCGGTAAGGGAACCCATATCGATGTCGCGCTGCTCGATGCCACGGCGTCTGCGCTCGTCAACCAGGCCTCGAGTTTCCATGCAGATGGCACCGTCGCGGGGCGCATGGGCAACGCCCACCCGACAGTGGTCCCCTACCATGTGTTCGCGACGGCGGACGGCCATATCATTCTTGCCGTCGGCAACGACGGGCAGTTCGCCCGCTTTTGTAAGGCAGCCGACCGGCCGGAGATGGCCGAGGATGAGCGCTACAAGACGAATCCGGGTCGCGTCGTCAACCGCGATACGCTCATCCCCGAGCTTGAGCTCATCTTCCGGAGCCGCACATCAGCTACCTGGATCGAGCAACTTGAAGCAACCGGCGTACCTTGCGGTCCGATCAACAATATCGACGAAGTCTTCGATGATCCCCAGATCAAGCATCGCGCTATGCGTCGTGAGGTGACCTGGCCGGACGGACAAACGACGATGGTCACCGCGAACCCGGTTCGCATGACCGGCGAGGACACGACAGCATCAATGGCGCCGCCACGCCTCGGTGCAGACACTACTGCCGTTTTGAGCGAACAGCTCGGTCTCTCTGAAGAACAATTGAACGAACTTGCAACCCGAAACGTGATCGAACGTCGTTGATCAGGTGGCTCGCTCGGCCGTCCGTCTGGCGGAATGCGGCAAAGGGTTACAATGGTTACCTTCAAGGCTTGGCCCTCAAGGGTTGCCCCCCAAGGGTTGCCCCCCAAGGGTTGCCCCCCCAAGGGTCGGCCCCCAAGAGTTGCCGTGAGGCTTCCAAGGCTTGCGCGTTGGCCCATTAACGCGCGAGCCTGCCGGAGTGGCGTGCGCCACAAAATGAAAGAGTCAGCCAATCGGCCGGCCATTGGGGAGGGGAGAGTTCCATGGCGAACTCCGACAATCGACGCGCAGCACTCGATTACCACGAGGCATATCCGGCTGGAAAAATCGCGGTCCATCCAACCAAGCCGGTCGCAAACCAGACCGACCTGGCGCTCGCCTATTCGCCGGGTGTCGCGCATGCCTGCCTGGCCATCAAGGACGAACCGGCCGATGCATCCAAATATACCGCCCGCGCCAACCTGGTAGGTGTCGTCACCAATGGGACGGCGGTGCTTGGTCTCGGTAACATCGGCCCGCTGGCGTCGAAGCCCGTAATGGAAGGCAAGAGCGTACTCTTCAAAAAGTTCGCCGGCATCGATTGCTTCGACATCGAGG
>CAZWCL010000003.1:0-23440 GCA_964632265.1 uncultured Hyphomicrobiaceae bacterium
GATGTCGGAAGAAGACGACGCCCAGCCGGTCCAGCGCTCTGTTGATACAACCCGCGACCCGCGTTTCCGCCGCTACATGGTCAACATCATGGTCGGCCACGACGATCCCGACACCTGCCGCCGGCCAATCGTCGAGGAGTTGAACCCGACCTATGGCAACCTCATCGGGCGCATTGAGCACGTCGCCCACATGGGTTCGCTCGTCACGGACTTCCTGCTCATGAAGCCCGGTGCATTGCATCGCGCGAACGGCGGTTACCTATTGGTGGATGCCCGCAAACTGTTACTTTCGCCCTTCGCCTGGGAAGCCCTGAAGCGTGCGATCAAGTCGCAGAAATTGCGCATCGAGAAACCGGAAGAAACGCACGGCTTTGTGTCGACCCAGACAATCGACCCCGAAGCCATTCCGCTCGACGTCAAGGTCATTCTCTTCGGAGACCGCCAGCTCTACTATCTGCTCTCCGCCGGAGATCCCGATTTTCAACGTCACTTCAAAGTCCAGGCAGATTTCGACGATACCATCGCGCGCGATGACGAACACCATCAAGAGTACGCCCGCCTGATCACTGCGATCGTCGATCGCCACAACCTGCGCCACGTCGATGTCAACGGCGTCGCCCGCCTCATCGATGAGGGCTCCAGGCTCGCCGACGACCAAAAGAAGCTCTCGATCGAGGTAGGTTTTCTCGCCGACCTGATCCGTGAGGCCAACTATTGGGCCGGGCAGCTCGGAACCGAGCTGATTACCGAGGAAGCGATAGCGCGCGCGATTGCGGAACGCATCCAACGCTCGGACCGCCTTCGGGACCGTTCCAATGAAGGCATCGAGCGAGACATGGTGCTGATTGAGACCGAGGGCGCGAAGGTGGGCCAGATCAACGGCCTGTCGGTTCTTCAACTCGGTGAATTCGCCTTCGGCAAACCGACCCGGATCACCGCCCGCGTGCGCATGGGCAAAGGCCGGGTCACCGACATCGAGCGCGAAGTCAACCTCGGCGGCGCCCTCCATTCGAAGGGTGTGATGATCCTCTGGGGCTTCCTCGCCGGACGTTTCGCCAAGGAAATGCCAATGGCGCTGGCGGCTTCTCTGGTTTTCGAGCAGTCCTATGGCGGCGTCGACGGCGATAGTGCGTCGTCGACCGAGCTGTACGCGCTTCTCTCGGCGCTATCCGGCATACCGATCCGCCAGGGTCTGGCCGTCACCGGGTCGGTCAACCAGATGGGTGAAGTCCAGGTCATCGGCGGCGTTAACGAAAAGATAGAGGGCTTTTTCGACATCTGCGAGGCGCGCGGACTGACCGGCGATCAGGGCGTTTTGATCCCGGCCGGGAACGTCCAGCACCTCATGCTGCGTCCTGATGTTGTCAAAGCCGTCGAGCAGGGTAAATTTTCGATCCACAGCGTCGCGACGATCGATCAAGGCATCGAGATATTGACCGGCGTCAAGGCTGGCGAGCGCGACGAGGATGACCGCTTCGAGCCGGGCACAATCAACCGCCTGGTCGAAGATCGCTTGCGCACTTTCGCAGTCCAGGCTCATCAATTCGCGACCAGTATGGGCGAGGGCGATGGTCTGGTCTGACGGTCATGGCGCGACAGTGTAATGTGAGGCCGATGATATGACGCCACATGTGGCTGAGGCTGGAGAAGGACGCGGCCGCGTCATACTTCGTTTCTCGGCGTGGTCACCAAGTGACGCAGCGATAGAGGCGGCGTTGCTTGTCGCGCGTGCGTTTCAATCTGAAATCGAGGTGCTTCTGGTCGAGGATGCACAGCGCGCGAACTTCGCCGGGTTTCCCTTCGCCGTTGAATTCTCGTTGCGAGACGGGCGCCCACGTCGGGTCACCCCGCGCACGGTCCAGGCCGAAATGCGCGGCGGGTTCACGCTGCTCAGGAAACGCCTCGCCTACATCGCAGATGATGGCGACGTCAGGATTTATGAGCACGTCGTGCGCGATGACCCCATCCAGGCGCTCGTGTCCGCGTGTGCCCGACGCGGCCCGTGGAACATGGTCGTGCTCGGCGAAACATTTCACACTGCGGCCGCTGCCACGCTCGACGAGATATTCGAGTCTGTCAGCGATGCCACCGGCGTCGTCATAGCCGGACCGATCGCCCGGTCCCGATCGTCGGTAAAGCCGAAGCTGCCACAACGCCAGCCATCATCGGCGCCAGACAGCCGGTACGCCTCGCAACGGACGCAACAAAAGTCGGCGGTTCCATCGCCCGGTCCTGTGGTGATGGCGCTCGAAGATACCGAACGCCTGCCCGCCATGCTGCGCGTCGCCCGCATGATGGCAAAGACGCTCGAGACCACGGCGCTCGTGTTGCTGGTCGCAGCGACGCACGAAGAAATCGACAGCATGGAAGCGCAAGTGCGCCTTGCGCTCGCCGGAAGCACCGATGTCGAATTGGCGCGCTCGTCTCTGTGTTACGGCGACGCAGGTGCAACCGTGGAAGCAATCCGGCGCATCAATGCCAGTTTTCTCCTGGTGCAGTACGGCGGAATAGCCGCTTCCGACGGCCGTCAGATACGCCGCCTTGTCGACACGATAGAGTGTCCGGTTCTTCTCGTACGTTGAGGGCACGGCGTGGAAAACGGCGATCGCCCGCAAGGTGCGCACGCGACCACCAGAAGATATCTACTGCAATGTTGCTCAATGCTCGTCTTCACGCAGAAGATCCTCCCCGGACATCACGATCTTCGGGTCGACCTTCCCGACAGCCTTCTTGGTTTTGCCGTCGTAGTCGAGGTTGCCAAGAACGGTCCGCAGCGTATTCAGCCGCGCCCGCCGCTTGTCGTTCGCTAGCACCACGGTCCAAGGGCAGTTTGGCGTGTGCGTAAAGCGGATCATGTCATCGCGCGCCCGCGTGTAATCGTCCCATTTATCGAGCGCCGCGATATCGACCGGTGAAATCTTCCAGTTCTTGAGCGGCGAATGCTGCCGGTCGTGAAACCGCTTCAACTGCGTTTCTTGTCCAATCGTCAAAAAGAACTTGAAGAACGAAATGCCTTCCCTGACCAGCATCGCCTCGAATTGCGGCGCCTCTCTCAGAAAGTCCGCGAGTTCGGCTTCGCTGCAAAATCCCATCACCCTTTCAACACCGGCCCGGTTGTACCAGGACCGGTCGAACAGTACGATTTCACCGGCACCGGGCAGGTGCTCCACGTACCGCTGGAAATACCATTGTCCGCGCTCTCGTTCGGTTGGCTTCGGCAATGCGACCGCCCGCGCATGTCTCGGGTTCAAATGCTCCATGAAGCGTTTGATGCAGCTGCCTTTACCGGCACTGTCGCGGCCCTCGAACAAGGCCAGAACACGCGCGCCCGTCTTCAGGGTGTGCTTTTGGAGTTTGGTGAGCTCGATCTGAAGCGCCTCGAGTTCATCTCCGTATTTGTCTTTGTCATGACGCTTGTCGTAAGGGTAATTGTCGGAGGTAAGCGCACCCTCCTCAATCCACCGAGGCAGGTCCGGATCGCTAATATCGAACGATTCAAGTGACTTGCCGCGAGAAGATTTTGTCATCTAACTGCCTCCTGGGTGTTTTAAGCTTCCGACGCTCCTAGGGGGGGCTGACCTTGGTGGAATCGCTTTCGCGATTTCACTGGGGTCGGTAGTCCCGCTCTACACTATTGGAGTAGATCATTTTTTCCGGTTTAGCCGGCAACGGCCCCGGTTGCGAACGGTCTGCAACTAAACCGAAAATGATCTAGCCGTCCCTGCCAGCCTCGCCCGCGGCAATAATCCGAACAGCAAAAGTTTCGACGACCATAACGGTTTCCATTGTGGCGTGTATAAGTGTCTCAGGCATCACCATGAACAATGCTTCGAAAAACCCCGATTGGCGCGATGTCGTGAACGCGCTTCCGGACGCTGCCATCGTCATCGACCGTGCCGGC
This sequence comes from uncultured Hyphomicrobiaceae bacterium, assembly GCA_964632265.1. Classification (GTDB taxonomy): domain Bacteria; phylum Pseudomonadota; class Alphaproteobacteria; order Rhizobiales; family Hyphomicrobiaceae; genus CAJQQK01. Next base: position 3,902 of record CAZWCL010000003.1, read on the forward strand.
ATAGTCGTGCATCATAACCCTCTGATCGCGGATCTGTTTCCGCGCGCACGAGTTGGCAACTCCGTCACTCTGATCAGCCGGGAGCCGGCACTCTTGCGCGCCATTCAAACGATATCGAGGGACCGCGCCCGCATCTTTGTCCGCCTCCACGATCGTGTCCCTGTCGAACGACAACTGACCGCTATCGTGACGCCGCTCGATTCTGCCTCCGATGAGCGCGGCTCAGCTTCGATCCTCATTATCTTTCGTGATTTGAGCGATGAGGAACGCCATGCCCGGCTCCGTGCCGATTTCGTCGCCAATGCGAGCCACGAACTGCGCACTCCGCTTTCCGCGCTGAAGCTGATCATTGAAACCATGCAGGGTGCCGGCCGCGATGACATTGCATCGCGCGAGAAGTTTCTCGCGCGCATGTCATCCCAGGCTGATCGCATGACCCAGCTCATCAACGACTTGATGTCGCTCAATCGCGTCGAGATGCGAGCTCACCTGACGCCCCGCGATAGCGTTGACATAGTTGATCTGCTCGTCAAGGTAGCGGCAACCTTGGAGCCTATGGCCGAAGCGTCCGATATCGCGATAAACCTCCCGGCCGACCGTTCCGAAGCCCTTGTTATCGGCGATTACGATGAGCTTTGGCAGGTCTTCCTCAACCTAATTCAGAACGCCATCCGCTATGGCCGCGCGGGCGGGAGCGTCACCCTGGAAATCGCGCCGGCAGTTATCGACAATGCGCATCATCTCTCCATTTCGGTAAGCGATACCGGGCCTGGTATTGCCCCGGAGCATCTGCCGCGTCTCACCGAACGCTTCTACCGCGTGAGCGCGACCGCGAGCCGGGACAAGGGCGGCACTGGCCTTGGGCTCGCGATCGTTAAGCATATCGTCACGCGCCACCGCGGCGAGCTGCGGATTACCTCCGAATTGGAACGGGGCTCGACGTTCACGGTCGTCCTGCCGGCTGACAAAGGTCAATCCGTCTGATTACGACGCGCGATTACACATCAAGCGGAACAAGTAAAACTTATTATTCAATATCAATAATTTAAACTGTCACAAAAGGATAGTCTCGTGGCGATACAACGCCACTGTGCATCGGCGATCGGTGCATTCATCAGGCTCGGCACCCGGCCGGGTCAGACTGGACGTTCAGTCAGGTATCAAGGAGATTCTCGTGGGGAAAAAACTCGTCGGCTACACCGTAGCTGCCGCTGTCGTTGGCTCTTTCGCACTGGCAGGTGGCGCTCAGGCCGCTCGCGACCAGATCAACATCGTCGGTTCTTCGACGGTGTTCCCGTTCGCAACCGCCGTTGCTGAAAAGTTCGGCAACAAGACGAATTTCAAGACGCCGAAGGTCGAGTCGACCGGTTCGGGCGGCGGCCTCAAGCTGTTCTGCAAGGGCGTCGGCGAAAGCACGCCGGACATCACCAACGCGTCTCGCCGCATGAAGGCGAAAGAATGGAAAGCGTGTCAGGCGAACGGCGTTAAAGACGTCATCGAATTCAAGATTGGCTACGACGGCATCGTCCTTGGCAACGCCAAAAGCGCCACTGAACTGAACCTCACGCGCGCTCAGATCTACAAGGCCCTCCACAAGGGTTCTGAGGCTAACCTGTGGTCGGATGTCGATCCGTCTTTGCCGAGGACCAAAATCGAAGTGCTTGGCCCGCCGCCGACCTCTGGCACGCGCGATGCCTTCGAAGAACTCGCCATGGAGAAAGGCTGCAAAGCTGCTGGTGGCAAAGACTGCAAAAAAGTTGAGATCCGCGAAGACGGCGCTTGGATCGACTCGGGTGAAAACGACAACCTGATCGTCTCGAAGCTCGAAGCCAATCCGAACGCTGTCGGCGTCTTCGGCTTCTCGTTCCTCGACCAGAACAAAGCGAAGATCAAAGGCGCAAGCGTTGGCGGCACCGAACCGACTTTCGAAAACATCGCTTCCGGCAAGTATCCGGTTTCGCGTTCGCTGTTCTTCTACGTGAAGAAAGCCCATGTCGGCGTTATTCCTGGCATCAAGGAATACCTCGCTGAGTGGACGCAGCCCGGCACGTTCGGCACTGATGGCTACCTCGTTGACAAGGGCCTCATCCCTCTTCCAAAGGAAGGCCGCAAGGGAGCCATGACGAAAGCTGCCGAGCTGAAGACGATGGACGGCTCTGAAAAGCTTAAGTAAGTCGGCTTCTAAGCTGATTGGGGAAGGGCGCCTCTGCGCCTTTCCCTGTCGTCTTGGTTCCACAGGTGATCAGCGTGTCGGCATCGTGGTGGCTCGAGAAGGTCCGGGCCGGGCCGACACGGTACTTGGCAGGTCGGCAAGCCCCCCAAGTTGATCTGCAAGTCGATCAGTAGGTAGAGGTCTGTTGGACCAGGCGCATTTTTGTTTTGGCAGTGCCCTCAATCGGGACGCGGGGATCGCATGTTTACAATGAGCTTTTTGCTGATCGCGTTGATCGCGCTTTCGGCGTTTTGGATGACCCGTTCGCGCGCCCGAGTGCTGGTGAGCAATAATCTGTCGGAGTTGCACTCCCTGCCGTCCTATCATGGCCTTCTGGCGGCGCTGCGCGTTTTGCTTGCCGGTCTGCTCGTGTTGATTGCCGCCGGCGTCCTGTCCAGTTTTTGGATAGACAGCCAGCTGGCGTCGTCTGTGCCCGATGACATGCGGAGCCTGTCTGCGCTGCAACTCGATCGCCTGCTCGCCGATGCGAGAGCGCTTGCCGGTGGCCGCATCGTCTCATCGGCCGCGAGCGAACGCGTCGACGAAGTCCGCCGCGCGCTTGCCGGCGAGTACGAGACCTTGTCGATGGTCCGCAGTTGGGCGGTCGCCGTTATCTCGCTCCTGGCCGCGGCTGCGGCAGCCTACTTCACGTACCGCCAGGTCGCGCCACGCTTTCGCGCCCGCAACCGCGCCGAATGGATCGTGCAGGCAGCGCTCTTGGTTGCAGCCTCGATCGCCATTCTGACCACAATCGGCATCGTTCTTTCGCTGATCGGCGAGACCCTCAAGTTTTTCTGGACTATTCCGCTTCACCAGTTTCTCTTCGGCACCCACTGGAGTCCGCTGTCTGGTGTCTATGAAGGCACGATAAATCCGGCCTCCGTCGGTGCGATACCGCTCTTTGCAGGCACGCTGCTGATCACCTTCATAGCGATGCTCGTGGCGGTCCCGATCGGCTTGATGGCAGCGATTTATCTGTCCGATTATGCGAGCACTTCAACACGCGCTTGGGCCAAGCCGCTGCTTGAGCTTCTGGCCGGCATCCCGACCGTTGTCTACGGCTTCTTCGCCGCCATCACCGTCGCCCCCGTCATCCGTAGCTTCGGCGAGAGCCTTGGCCTCAATGTCGCTTCCGAAAGCGCCCTGGCAGCCGGCGTGGTGATGGGCATCATGATCATCCCATTTATCTCTTCGCTGTCGGACGACGTCATTAACGCCGTCCCCCAGTCACTGCGCGACGGTTCTTATGGTCTCGGCGCAACGAAAGCCGAGACAATCACCAGGGTTATCCTGCCTTCCGCTCTGCCCGGCATCGTATCGGCCGTGCTGCTTGGAATTTCGCGTGCCATCGGCGAGACCATGATCGTCGTTATGGCGGCCGGCCAAAGCGCGAATTTGACTTGGAACCCGCTTGAGGCCGTTACCACCGTCACCGTTCAGATCGTAGCGCTGATTACCGGTGACACCGAGGCCGACACCGCTGCTGGACCGGCCTTCGCGCTTGGTTTCACGCTGTTCTGCGTAACGCTGATTTTCAACGTCATTGCGTTGCGCCTCGTCCAGAAATATCGGCAACGCTACGACTGATCGGATCTCGAAATGGCAGACCTCACTGCAGAAGCTTTTGCGGGCCCCGGCGCCGGAAGACATCAGAGCCCCGAAGCCAGCCGTCATACAACCGGCGAAGCACGTCGCCGTCTGCGTCGCCGCTACGGTTTCGAGTGGCGCTTCAAACTCGCCGGCATGGCCGCCATCACTTTGGCCGCCCTCGCTCTGATTGCTCTCCTTTCCACGGTCCTCGGCAACGCCATCGGCGCCCTCCGTGAGACCTACATCACCCTTCCGGTCAACTTGAACGCCGAGAAGCTTGGCGTCGCTGCCGATTCGACGCCGGCGGAAATTCGCGGCGGTTCGTTCGGCGTCGTCGTCAAGGAAAGCCTGCGCGGTGCCCTGCCTGCCGAAGGGCGTAGCGAAAAACGCGATCTCTACAAGCTGGTGAGCGACGCTGCAGCCCTCACCTTGCGTGAACAGACGATGGCCAATCCGAGCCAGATCGGGGCAACGCTGTCGGTCCCGCTGCTGGCGTCGGATGACGTTGATCTTTGGGTTAAGGGCTATAGCGACAAACTGGAGGTGCTCACTTCGGCCGGCAGCGCCACGCCGGTGCAGAAAGGTGATCAGGTCGAGATCATCGTCGAATCTAACGCCTTCCAAACGATCGTGAGCACGATCAAGCAGTCCATGCGCGATGCCGCCGAACGCCTTGAGCGCCAAGCCGTCGCCCAGGGGCGTGGCGTCACTGTGTACGAGAGCCGACTGCGTCAGGATGGCCTCAGCGCCGAGCAGCGCAAGGACCTTGAGGCCTCGCTTTCCGGTTATCAGACGCAGGTCGCCCAGCTCACCGAGAAGGCCAAAGCGCTGCGCGAACGCGCAGATAAAAGCGGTGGCCTCGGCACCATGAGTGAGAGCCTGCCAAGTTTTTTCGTGCGCATTGATGGCGGCGTTGTCAAAGTCGACCAGGCGGCGAGCGACCGCATTATCGGACATGCCATTATCCCTCTGAAATCAGACGAGGTCGCGACCGCGGGCAACTGGTCATTAGAACGCATCCTCACTTCCGAAGAGGGCCGGCGGATTAATGACAATCAGGCCATATGGATTGATAAGCTGGAGCGCGAAGGTCGCATCTCCAGGGCTCTTAACTGGCACTTCCTCTCTGAAAGCAACTCGCGCGAAGCTGAAATAGCCGGTCTCTGGGGGGCTGTCGTCGGCAGCTTCTGGACAATGGTGGTCACCTTCCTGCTGGCCTTCCCCGTCGGCGTCATGGCCGCCATATACCTCGAAGAGTTTGCGCCCAAAAACCGCATCACGGACTTCATCGAGGTCAACATCAACAATCTCGCTGCCGTGCCATCGATCGTCTTCGGCTTGCTCGGCTTGGCGGTGTTCGTCAGCTTCTTCGGAGTGCCGCGATCGACGGCCCTCGCCGGCGGGATCGTCCTCGCGCTCATGACGCTGCCAACCATCATCATCGCAGCCCGTGCTGCCGTCAAAGCCGTGCCGCCGTCGATCCGCGAGGCCGCCCTGGGCGTCGGCGCCTCAAAAGTTCAGACAGTCCAGCATCACGTCCTGCCGCTTGCCATGCCCGGCATCCTGACCGGCACAATCATCGGCATGGCACAGGCGTTGGGCGAAACCGCACCACTTCTGATGATCGGCATGTTCGCGTTCATCCGCGAAATCCCCTCCGGCATCACTGAGCCGGCCACCGCGTTGCCCGTGCAGATCTATCAGTGGTCAGATTTCCCTGAACGCTTATTCGAGATGAAGACGGCTGCCGCCATCGTCATCCTGCTCCTGTTCCTGATCGCCATGAATCTGTTGGCCATCCTCCTGCGTCGTCGTTTCGAGCGACGTTGGTAGCCTCGGAACACCGCAACTGTTAAACCCGCGCCAAGCTCGACGGATAAGGATTTCTCCATGGAAAGCTCACCAATGTCGGAAGTCACGACGGCGGCGACCGCCAAGCCGTCGGCGGCGACCAATCAGCCGACGAAAGTCGCGTGTACGGACGTATCGGTCCACTACGGTGACACGCAGGCGCTTTACGATGTCGACCTGGATATCCCCGCTAATCACGTTGTCTCTCTCATCGGCCCGTCGGGCTGCGGCAAGTCGACGTTTCTGCGTTGCTTGAACCGCATGAACGACGTGATCGACATTTGCCGCGTGACCGGCACGATCTTGTTGGATGGCGACGACATCTACTCCCCCGACCTCGACGTCGTCGAACTGCGTGCGCGCGTCGGCATGGTGTTCCAGAAGCCCAACCCGTTCCCGAAGTCGATTTATGAAAATATCGCCTACGGCCCCCGTATCCATGGGCTGACATCGAGCAAGCCGGAACTGGACGATCTGGTTCAGTCCAGCCTCGTGCGCGCCGGCCTTTGGAACGAAGTCAAGGACCGTCTGCAGCAGCCTGGCACGAGCCTGTCCGGTGGTCAGCAACAGCGCCTTTGCATCGCTCGCGCCATCGCGACCCAGCCGGACATCATCCTGATGGACGAGCCCTGCTCGGCGCTCGACCCGATCGCCACCGCCATCGTCGAAGAACTGATCCACGAACTGCGCGAGAACTACACGATCGTCATCGTGACACACTCTATGCAGCAGGCAGCTCGCGTATCGCAGCGCACGGCCTTCTTCCATCTTGGCTATCTTGTCGAGGAAGGCGAGACGGACCAGATCTTCACGAGCCCTAAAGATCAGCGCACTCAGGACTACATCATGGGCCGCACCGGCTAGGCGCGGGTCCGAGACTAAGCAATCAGGAAAGGCCAAAACGTATGAGCACTCATGTTGCCAAGGCCTATCGCGAAGAGCTCCAGCTCCTCGATCACAAAATCGCGGAAATGGGCGGACTGACAGAACACAATCTCGGTCGCGCCTTTGACGCGTTGAACAACCACGACCCGCAACTGGCGGAGCGGGTCATCCTCTCAGACCGGGAGATCGACCGCCTTCAGTCGGATATTGAAAGCCAGGTCATCAACATGATCGCTCTGCGCGCCCCGCTCGCGGAAGACCTGCGCCATATCATGACGGCGCTCAAGATCACCGGAGATCTTGAGCGGATTGGCGACCTCGCAAAAAACATCGCCAAGCGTTCGCGCACCATCGCCGCCGAGCAGTATCCGAAACAGTTGATGGGGGGCCTCCGCAATATGGTCGACCGCGCCCTCATCCAATTGAAAGATGTCCTCGATGCCTATGCCGACCGCAACGCGGATCTCGCGATGTCCGTTTGGCGTCGTGATGAAAGCATCGACGCCATGTACAACTCCATCTTCCGAGAGTTGCTGACCTACATGATGGAAGATCCCCGCAACATCGGTTTTTGCACACATCTTCTATTCGCCGCCAAAAACATCGAACGCATCGGTGACCACACGACCAACATCGCAGAGACGATCCACTATCTCGTAAAAGGCGAAGACATCGATGAAGATCGTCCGAAGGGTGACACGACCAGCACTTTGCTGATCGATCCTGACGCTGCGCCAACGACGGGCTGAGCGAAATGAGCGCTAAAATCCTGGTTGTCGAGGACGAACAGGACCTCGCAGAAATGCTGACGTACAATCTCGAAGCCGAGGGCTACGTCGTTCGTCAGACAGATGCCGCCGAGATGGCCGAAGTCCTGATCGCCGAAGAAGAGCCGGATTTGATCGTGCTCGACTGGATGCTGCCGCAAATCTCGGGCATTGAGCTGTGCCGCCGGTTGCGCTCACGCGTTGATACGCAACACATACCGATCCTCATGCTCACCGCGCGTGGTGATGAAAGCGATCGCATTCGCGGGCTTTCGACCGGCGCCGACGATTATGTTGTGAAGCCGTTTTCCTTGCCGGAAATGCTTGCACGCATCAAAGCAATCCTGCGGCGGGCCGCCCCCGAGCGTGTCGCCGACGTCCTTGAATTCAAGGACGTGCTGCTTGATCGCGCGGCTCATCAGGTCAAACGCGGCCAACGAGACGTCCGCCTCGGTCCCACGGAGTTCCGCCTGCTGGAATTCATGATGGAGAGTACCGGTCGCGTGCTCTCCCGCTCCCAGTTGCTGGACGGTGTCTGGGGCCGCAACGCCTATGTCGACGAGCGCACCGTGGACGTGCATATCGGCCGTCTGCGCAAGGCGTTGGTCCGTGGTCGTGAGGCCGATCTGATCCGCACGGTGCGCGGCGCGGGCTACATCTTCGGCGAACGCGCCAACGGCTGAACGGGTCTGCACCGGCACCATTCGCGCTGAATATATTCCAGCCATCGCCATCTTGCCGGCTTCTCTCCGATGCAAAAACAGGACGCGAAGTGCTGCCTCGCGTCCTGTTTCCCCCGCTGCCGGCTTAGGCTTGCGCCGCCGGCCGCATGCCATCCTTTATGAAACGGATGGCCCCTCTAACCATGTGTGGCCGCGCGTGGAGCTTTGCTGAGAGCCCCTCTAGAGCGGGTCCGACCTTGGTGGAATCTCTTTCGCGATTTCACTGAGGTCGGTAGTCCCGCTCTACGCTATTGAGAGCGGGTCCGACCTTGGTGGAATCTCTTTCGCGATTTCACTGAGGTCGGTAGTCCCGCTCTACGCTATTGAGAGCGGGTCCGACCTTGGTGGAATCTCTTTCGCGATTTCACTGGGATCGGTAGTCCCGCTCTACGCTATTGAGAGCGGGTCCGACCTTGGTGGAATCTCTTTCGCGATTTCACTAGGGTCGGTAGTCCCGCTCTACACTATTGGAGTAGATCATTTTTTCCGGTTTAGCCGGCGACGGCCCCGATTGCGAACAGCCTGCAACTAAACCGGATATGATCTAGGCATCCACTTTTTCACCGTTCGCCGGCTTGGCGAGCACTGGCGTCGTTTCGTTTCGTGCACCGGCACCGCCTTTCCGGCGTGCTTGCGGTGGCTGGAACGCACGCTTCGAATGGAATTTGCAGTAGGGCAGGCCCGGCACCTTGGTGTGGTTGCAGAAATGGAAGTCCTCATGTTGGGGATCGCCAATCGGCCAGCGGCAATCATTTTCAGTCAGGTCTTGCAAGGACCTGCGCTCGTCGAGCGGGATATCGATTTCTTCCGCGGCGGGCACATATGGCTCGGCATCGCCTTGGATGAGATTACGAAAAGCGGGATTGCCAAGTTGCCGGAAGTTCGCCCGCTGCTGTGGCCGTCGTGAGGTTGGCACGCGGCGCGGCCGGTTGGATTTGCGTGTGGTCGTGGCCCGGCCGGATAGGCCGAGGCGGTGAACTTTGCCGATAACGGCGTTGCGTGTAACGCCACCGAGGCGGCCTGCGATCTGGCTCGCGCTCAGACCCTCGGCCCAAAGCTTTTTCAAGAGGTCGACGCGATCGTCGGTCCAGGACATGCTTGTCCCTCCTTACAGAATCAAGCAACTCTCTACGCACGGTAATCCGCACGCAGGAACGATTGATCAGGCACACGGCTAAACTCCGGGCGAGTTGGACCACGCGCGCAGATCACTGACGCTGAACTGGGGTACTGAATACTGGGGCGATACGCGTTACTCGCCGGACGCAAATACAAAGAACGCGCGTCCAACGGATGTCACGTCCAGCAGGATCGGAAAGCACGGAAGGGTAAATCCGCGCTAACAAGCGACCCTGTCTCATCGCGACGAGTGGAAGTTAGGCCCAACAGCGGGCTTCCCACAACCTTCGTCACACGGCAAGCCGACTCACCAGCAACTCGTCGTGGCCGCAGCGCAACAGCTCGGTCGGTTCGCTGTATGTTCGCGGCAAAAGCCACATGGCCGTCGATCAACTCTGCCGACCGTAGCAATGCATTTTTCTGCGGCACGACTAAGGCGACGTTCCGTTGACACGTGAACAGAGCAAGAATACGCTTGTTTTTGCGAAGAGCCGCCCGCTTTTGAGCGGCCTTTTTTGGTTGGCGCAATCAGGCGCCCGATATTGAGGCCGCGGATTCCATGAGGTTTTGCCGGTTCGTGGGGCCGGTTTTTGGTATCGGTCCAAGGCACGGTACATTGTGCTCAGTGCGACCAGTGCGCCCCGTGTGCGCCATGAGGAGTTTCGAAGAAATGACGACCGCCAGTGAAATGACATCCGGGCCAAGCCCGGCCGTGATGGGGACTTATGGTCGGATCGACGTTGTCTTTGATCGCGGTGAAGGCGTCTGGTTGGTCGCGAAAAACGGTGACCGCTATCTTGATTTCGGCAGCGGCATTGCGGTCAATACGCTCGGTCATGCCAATCCACGGCTCGTGGACGCCCTGACGGCCCAGGCCCAGAAGCTCTGGCACACATCAAACCTTTATCGCATCGAGGGCCAGGAGCGTCTCGCGGAACGGCTTGTCGAGCATACATTCGCCGACAAGGTCTTCTTCTGTAATTCGGGTGCCGAGGCGTGCGAAGGAGCGATTAAGATCGCGCGCCGCTATCACTACGCCAACGGCAATCCCGAACGGAATCGCATCATCACCTTTGAAGGCTCCTTCCACGGACGTACCCTGGCGACCCTCGCAGCCGCCCAGAACCCTAAGCACCTGGAAGGCTTCGGCCCGGAGATGCCGGGCTTCGACCACGTGCCGTTCGGCGATCACGATGCAACCCGTGCCGCTGTCGGCCCGGAGACCGCCGCTATCATGATCGAGCCGATCATGGGCGAAGGCGGCATCCGTGACGTCCCGGATGTTTGCCTCAAAGGGCTGCGCGATCTTTGCGATGAACACGGGCTGCTTCTTATTATCGACGAGGTACAGACCGGCGTCGGCCGTACCGGCAAGCTCTTCGCCCACGAATGGGCCGAGATCGAGCCGGATGTCATGTCGATTGCCAAGGGCATTGGCGGCGGTTTCCCGCTCGGAGCTGTTCTCGCCACCGAAGAAGCGGCCAAAGGCATGGTGCCTGGTACGCACGGCTCTACTTTCGGCGGGAATCCGCTCGCGGTTGCCGTTGGCTGCGAGGTTATGGACACCGTGCTCCAGCATGGCTTCCTCGATGAGGTGGAGCGCAAATCACTGCGCGTACGCCAGTGGTTGGCTGAACTGCAGGACGAGTTTCCCGCCATCGTTGAGGACGTTCGCGGCCGCGGCCTTTTGATCGGCATCAAATTGAAGGTGCCCCTCGCGGAAGTGGTCGGGGCCTGCTTCAATGAAAAACTGCTCACGGTCGTCGCCGGCGACAACGTCATGCGCCTCATTCCACCGCTCAACGTCACGGAAGACGAGCTTGCAGAAGCCATCTCCCGCATCCGGGCAGCATTCCGCCAATTAAGCACTGCCAGTTGAGCACCGGATGACGGCCACCTCCTGCATTCCTGTTTCTCCTCCAACGGATTGGTATTGTGCAAAAAAGCGTCGCCGCTCAAGCAACCATTGGCCAAGCGCCCCGCCACTTTCTCGATATTGAAGCGATCGCGGCCGAGGATTTGCGCGCGATTATCGATGCTGCGCATGCCTTGAAGCGTGCCGGCAAGCGCGCACCTGCCGAATTATGCCCGGATGGTATTGAAGATGCCGTGCTTGCCATGATCTTCGAGAAGCCGTCGACGCGCACCCGCGTGTCCTTTGACGTCGCCATGCGCCAACTTGGCGGCCAGACGATCGTTCTCAACCACACTGACCTGCAGTTAGGCCGCGGTGAAAGTGTCTCTGACACCTCCCGCGTTCTCTCGCGCTACGTTGATGCCATCATGCTGCGCGCCAACAGCCATCAAAGCCTCGTGGAACTCGCTGAAAACGCAACGATCCCCGTGATCAACGGCCTGACTGACGTCAGTCACCCCTGCCAGGTCATGGCCGACATCATGACGTTCGAGGAAAGTCATGGCGCCGTCACGGGCGCCAAAATTGCCTGGGTCGGCGACGGCAACAACGTCGCTGTATCCTGGGCCCAGGCTGCCGCCCGCTTCGGCTTCAAACTCGCCATCGCCTGCCCCGGCCAGATGCGCCCGGACAGCGCCGTGATCGCGGCAGCGCGTGATGCCGGCGCCGACATCGTCGTGACCGATGACCCTGGCGAGGCCGTCGAGCACTCGGACTGCATCGTCACCGACACCTGGGTTTCGATGGGCCAGAAAGACGAAGGCTATCGGCGTCAGGTGCTTGGGCCATACGTCGTCGACAATGATCTCATGAAGCGCGCCCGCAAGGACGCGGTGTTCATGCACTGCCTCCCCGCCTATCGCGGCCACGAGGTCAGTGCCGATGTCATTGACGGGCCGCAATCCGTCGTCTTCGATGAGGCGGAAAACCGCCTTCATGCGCAAAAAGCTATTCTCGCATGGTGTCTCGGCGCTATCACTTGACGCACTCCGGCAGCGTCACGACGTACCGATCACCGGTCGGCGCATGCCGCCCCTCTACCCTACCCTGCGCCTTCCCCGGCGCATGCTCGATTACGCCAGATACTCGGGATCAGTATGGCCCACCAAGCGACGACCCCCATCAGTTCGGCGGACGATATCGTTCTGCCGTTTTCCACCGACCGTTCGCGCGCCGTCGGCCGTCTCGTCCGCCTCGGTCCCCTAGCCGACGAAATACTGAACCGTCACGCCTACCCTGATGCGGTGAGCGAGGTGCTAGGCCAGGCTCTTGCCCTCACAGGCATGCTGGGCTCGACCCTGAAATTTGGTGGCAATCTGATCGTTCAGACCCAGACCGACGGGCCGCTCGGCCTGCTCGTCGCAAACTTCGAAGCACCCGGAAAATTGCGTGGCTATGCGAGCTTCGATGCCGAACGTCGCATCGAACTGCCGTCGGGCAACCGGCCGGACGAAAGCACCGGCGTTGCCCTCGGCAGTGGGCACATGGCGCTGACGATAGATCCCGGCGGACACATGGACCGCTACCAGGGTATCGTTAGCTTGGAGGGACAGACCCTCTCGGACGCCGCCAACGAGTATTTCCGCCAGTCCGAGCAGTTGCCAACATTCGTTCACCTCGCCATCGCACGCCACCACTCCGGCACATCCGGCGACGGCGAATGGCATTGGCGGGCCGGCGGCCTCATGGTCCAGTACGTCTCGCCCGTTGGCGGCCGTCAGCCTGACGACGAGGACGAGGGCGGTAACGCCATCTGGCTTTTCGGTGAACGCGAGGAGGACTGGCAGCGCGTTTCGATGCTGGCCGCAACCGTCGAGGATCACGAATTGCTCGACCCGACGCTCGCGCCGGAACGCCTGCTCTATCGCCTCTTCCACGAAGAACGCGTGCGCGCCGCCGAGCCGGTGCCGCTCAAAGCCTTCTGCCGGTGCTCCCGCGAGCGCGTCGCGACCTTTCTGTCCACTTTCCGGGGCGATGACATCGAGGACATGCTAGATGACGACGGCAAGATCGCAATCACCTGCGAGTTCTGTAATCAGACCTATCGCTTTGATAAGCTGTAAAACTGTTTCAGCCTGAAATAACAGACGCAAACAAGAGAGGCGGCGGCATGGAATACAGATGGCTCGGCACGACCGGCATCAAGGTCTCGGAACTCTGCTACGGCACAATGTCTTTCGGTGGAGATGCCAACGAAGACGAGTCCGCCCGCCTCTTCAACGCGTGCCGTGAGGCCGGCATCAATTTCTTCGACTGCGCCGACGTCTACAATGGCGGCGAGGCTGAGAAAATTCTCGGCCGCCTCATGAAGTCCGAGCGCAACGACCTGATCATTACCTCGAAGTGTCACGGGCCGACGGGGGACGACATCAACGCGCGCGGCGCCAACCGGCGTCATATAACCCAGGCCGTTGAGGCAAGTCTGAAGCGTCTCGACACCGACCGTATCGATGTTCTTTTTATGCACCGTTTCGACAACAACCTGCCTGTCGAGGAAACCTTGCGTGCTCTGGAAAACGTCGTGCAGTCCGGCAAGGTTCTCCACATCGGCGCCAGCAATTACGCCGCCTGGCAGGTCGCCAAGGCACTCGGTATTTCCGAGCGCCGCGGCTGGTCGCGCATCGAAGTAATACAACCCATGTACTCACTGTTGAAGCGCCAGGCCGAAACTGAACTTCTGCCGATGGCTGAGGCTGAAAATGTCGGCGTAATCTCGTACAGCCCCATCGCCGCCGGCATGCTGAGCGGCAAATACGGACCCGGCGAACGGCCCAATGAAGGCCGGCTCGTCGCCAATGAGCGTTATGCCCGCCGCTACGGTGAGGCCGATGCCGAGCAGATCGCGGGCGATTTCACCAAATTTGCGCGCGATATGGGTGTCCATCCAGTGAGCCTTGCGGTTCGTTGGGTCTCGACGCATTCCGCAATCACCGCGCCGATTGTCGGTGCCCGGAATATCGAGCAGTTGGGGCCGGCCCTCAAAAGCGTTGAAATCGATATGACGCCGGAGCTGCGCGCCAAAGTCTCGAGCCTGTCGCGCACGCCGCCACCGGCAACCGATCGCCTCGAAGAACAGGGCTGACCGCGGACACGGTCGCAGGTGCGAGCGCGGACACGTTCCGCGCTCGGGTCGATCGCAGCGCCGCAGAACCCGACGCCTTGCTGCACAAGACCATGATTTACGGCCTCGATGGTTCCTATTGCGCCGGTTGATCCCCCCGAGGTGACGGCGGGCTATCCGCGATACCTGCCTTTTTCTCGAGTTCGGCAATGCGGTTGTCGAGATCTTCAAGAAAATCGACGACCAGCGTCCGGTCCCTCTCGAGTTCCTGCGCCATTTTCGTCTGCTTCGACGTGGTTTCGGTCAAGCGCGATTCCAGAGCCGTCACGCGCTGCGCCAACGCTGACGTGTCGTCGAGCGTTGCCGGCTTCGCTGGCGATGCCGACGGCGCAGCATCCGGCACTTCGCGACCAAAGCGATACCCTTCCCGCAGCATCTTCTCGACCTCCGCAATCCGCTGGCGCAATTGTTTGAGGTCCGGTGCAACGATCCGTTCGACGACGGTGCGCTCAGCCGGCCCGGAAGCGTTCGCGATCTTCTTCTTGAGCTTGCTCACGCGCCAGGAAAGCGATTTGATTTTTTTCCGTAGCGCCGCGTGTTCGTCGGCATTCCGCTCGACGAACGACGGATCGGTATCTGGCGTGATGGCGTGGCTGGCACAGCCGGCTAATATGACGGTGATAATGCAGGCAATCAGTTTTAAGTAGGTCATGGTTACTCAGTCGGTCCGCTTCGATCACTGTGGCGACGTTGTTCAATATCGCCTCTAGGCCGAGTCGCGATGCTTGCAATAGCGCATCCGGAAAGTTTTGAACGTTAAAAGTTGTATCTCAACCGTTATCCACGTCTTGACTGTTGCCAGACTCGGGTCCGTTGCTCTTGGTCACGGGGCACAACCGCCATCGAGACGATCGACATCCGCGGCGTGGCTACAACCGACCGGCGGCGACCAGCATTTGCCATGCGTCTCCGATGAAGCTCGGCTTGAAGGTGTGCCCCCCGTCGAAAAGACAGAGCGCCAACAGCGTCCCCTTGCCGTTTCGGCTCTTCGAGCAACTGAGCGTCTTCGTCGTCACCGGTTTCGCCGCCCTGTATCCGCCGAAATCGGCATAGTTTTCCAGCACCCGGCGCACATCTCCCTGGCGAAAACGCCGGATCTGACGCCCCGCAAGCGGCACGGTCGGATCTCGTGTGCCGTGGATATGAATAATGTTCGCCGGTGGTGTGGTGCACGTCTCCGGTGCCGGTTGCCAGAACGTACCTGCGACCGGGATGAATGCGCGAAAGCGTTCGCTGCGATGACAAGCCAGGTTCCAAACCATCATGCCACCTTCCGAAAATCCGGTCGCCACGATTCGGTTGGGGTCTATCGGAAAGCGCCGGATCATATCGTCGAGGACGCGGTCATAATAAGCAAGTTCGTCAGCCTTCACGCGGGCTCGGTGTGGCGAGCCGGGGATTGTCCAACCTGCGCTCGCCGATTTCGTCGCAACCAACGCAACACCGAGTTCGCTCGCAAGCGCCGCAAATCCGCTTGAGCGCATCGCATTGCGAGCGCTACCGGTGTAGCCGTGAGCATATATCAAAGCCGCGACCGGCTGCCGTCCATCGTGGTTGCGCGGCATGCGGATGCGATAGTGCCGCTCCCCGGCAGCGCCTCCATCGATGGTGCAATTCGTCGTCGCCCCGCACGCCGCCGCCCCACTCGTCGCCGTCATGGATGCCGCGATCATGACACCGGCCGCCGCGAGGCCACCGATAACGGAAGCCATTGCGCACCACCGGCGCGTACCATCAAATTGCACCATGATATTTCTCCTTCACCGCTTGATACGTCGTCGTGCGGTTCCGCTGAAAATCAACTCGCTGTGAGGCAACCGCCGGCCTGGTCGGAACCAAGTCGGCCTATCATTGTTCAGCTTATCGAGTCCTGAGGGGATGGACGCCGGCGCTTATAGAGCGCCGGCATGTTGGCCGGGCAGCGGCGAATAAGAGCGCCTGTGGTGACACTCCTTGGTTTCACTGGTAATGGCCCCGCAAGATCTGCATGTCCTGGCTTTACGAAATAATCTGGTCGCCTTTGGATATCGCCTATCCGGATCTCATTGCGCGTACCCTTCTGGCCACCTTCCTCGGTGCCGTGGTCGGTTTCGAGCGCGAACTCCACGATCGTCCCGCTGGTCTTCGCACACACGCCCTAACCGCCCTTGCGGCCTCTATTTTTACGATAGTCACTTTTGAAATCGTTGCCCGCGCGGGAGCCACGGACGGCACGAACAGCGACCCTGTGCGCATTATCGAAGCGGTGACGACCGGCGTCGCCTTTCTCGCCGCTGGCGCTATTATAAGAAGCGGCACGGCAAGCGTCAGGGGGCTGACAACCGGCGCAGGTCTATGGATGACCGGTGCCATAGGCGTCGCCTGCGGTACGGGGCTACTACAGGTCGCGATTCTTGGCGCCGTTATCACGGCCTTCCTGTTGGTCGTCGTGCGACGTTTCGAGCGCGACATCCTGGACACGAAAAAGGCGCGTGACAACCGAGACAGCGATTGAGCCTTTGGCGTTGTCCCTTCTGATCACTGCGCAACGTAACCGCCATCGACGTTGAAGTTCGCCCCCGTTGTAAAACTCGCCCTGTCTGAGCAGAGCCAGCAAACCATCTCGGCGATCTCTTCAGCCGTGCCCGTCCTCTTCGCGGGCACCAGCGACAGGATCTCATCGCCCCGCTTCTCCATCGACGTCCGGATCATGTCGGTGTCGATAAAACCCGGGCAGACTGAGTTGACCCGTATGCCGCGCCGCGCATATTCAATTCCCGCCGTTTTCGTGAGGCCGACCACGCCGTGTTTGGCCGCCGTATAAGCTGACGAGGTGCGGATTCCGATCAGACCGGCGATGGATGCGGTATTGACGATCGCGCCACCGCCATTCTCGAGCATCTGCCGGATTTCGGCACGCATGCAAAGCCACACCCCTTTAAGGTTCACTTGGATCATCCGGTCGAATGCCTCTTCCGGCCAATCCGCCGTGTCCTTGCCAGCCGCCTCGACCTGATAGGGCGCGATCCCCGCGTTATTGAAGGCGCAATCGAGCCGCCCGTAAGCTTTTACCGTGGCCGAAACCATTTCATCGACATCGCGTGCACTAGTCACGTCTCCGCTCACCGAGATCGCCTGACCACCGGCTTGATTGACGAGATCAACGGTCTCTGCGAGGCCCTCCGCGGCAAGATCGGATAAGGCGACATTCGCCCCCTCCCTGGCAAACAGCAGTGCAACGGCTCGCCCGATCCCCCGTCCCCCCCCGGTGATAAGCGCGGTTTTCCCTTCGAGTAAGCCGGTCATGAGGTTTCTCCAATCGACGTTTTGGCGCAAAACAGGCGCGATGGGTTGGCGGGCGGCATCGCGCGCAAAACAGGCGCGATGGGTTGGCGGGCGGCATCGCGCGCAAAACCGGCGCGATGGGTTGGTGGGCGGCATTGCGCGCAAATAATCGCCTGTCTGGATTGAAACCGATCCCACGCGTTCGGCCAAGCGCATACGTGATGGCCAATTTACCCGATCGTTCGCCGGCCTTGCGTTTTTATGCACCATCGTTGCCCGTGTGCTCATCGGCCAGCTTGACCCTGCCGCGACAGCCCACAAATATGCGCGCTCTCTCCGCCGCGAACCTTCCAGGAGTACTGAACCGATGTTCGATTTTGACCGCGTGATAGACCGACGTGGTAGCCACGCGTCCAAATGGGATAACATGGAGAAGCTGTCTGGCATTTCGCCGCAAGATGGCATCCCCATGTGGGTCGCGGACATGGATTTCGCAGCTCCCCCGGGCGTCACTGCCGCGCTCACGGAAGAGGTCGAACGCGCCACCCACGGCTACTACGCCAACACCGGCTCATGGGCCCAAGCCATGTCGGACTGGTATGCAAAGCGCCATGGCATCGAATTCGATCCAGCCTGGGTCAGCCCGACACCGGGCATTGTCTCCGGCCTCGGCCTCATCCTTCAGGGTGTCACGGAGCCGGGCGACGAGGTCGTCATCTTCCCGCCCGCCTATCATGCGTTCCGCAGGATCATAAGCAACAACGGCCGCGCTATCCTCGACGCTGAACTCGTCGAATCAAACGGCCGCTACGTCATGAACCTCGCCGCCCTTCGCGAGCGACTGACGTCCAGAACCAAAATTGTCTTCTTCTGCAGCCCGCACAATCCCGGCGGTACTGTCTGGTCACCTGAGGAGATTCGCGAACTCGCCTCGTTCTGCATCGAGAACGACCTTATCCTCGTCTCCGACGAGATCCACTGCGATCTCGTCTACAGCGGCGCAAAGCACACCCCCACGCTGACCGCGGCACCGGACGTCGCCGACCGGCTGTTCACGTGCGTTGCTGCCACCAAGACCTTCAATCTCGCAGGTGCCCACGTCGGCGCCATAATCACCTCCAATCCGGAGCTCAAGGCAAAGCTCGACGCGCGCATCATGGCGAGCGGTCTCGGCTCCTACAACACATTCGGCATGATCGCGACTGAGGCGGCCTGGCGTACAGGCGAACCTTGGCTTAACGCCCTCCTCCCTTATCTCGAGGCCAGCCGGGACCTTTTCGACAAGCGCATTGAGGCTGCGGTTCCCGGCGCCAGATCCATGCGTCTTGACGGCACGTATCTTGCGTGGGTGGATTTTTCCGGCACTGGTCTCGAAGCGGATGACGTCGCCACACGGGTCGCCGAGAGAGCCAGGATATTTGCGAGTCCCGGCCAACAGTTTGGCCCCGGCGGCCAAAATCACCTGCGTTTCAATTTTGCGACGCCTCGCCCCACCCTCCACAGGGCCCTCGACTGCCTGGATGACGCGTTCGCTGATATTCGTTAGACTGTTGTGTGGATTTGGGGAAACTTCGAAACTGTTCCCGCATCGAACCAGGAAGGACGCACACATGGGCAAGCCGGTCGTCGGCGTGATCGGTAACGCGCGTCAAATAGAAAATCGGTTTCCCATCCAGGCATGCGGAGAGAAGAATCTTCGTGCCGTGGCGGACGTCGCGGGCGCTCTGCCGTTGATGTTCGCTGGATGCCCTGAGATCACGGATGTCGGTGCCCTGCTCGACACGGTAGATGGCGTCCTGCTCACCGGCGCCCGCGCGAATGTCCACCCGACCCGCTTCAATGCGGAGCCGCGCGCAGCGCATGAGCCCTATGATGAAGCCCGTGACGACGTCGCCCTTGCCGTCATCCGCGCTTGCGTAGATCGTGGGATTCCGGTTTTCGGCATTTGCCGTGGCTTTCAGGAAATGGTCGTCGCCTTCGGCAGCACGCTTCATCCGGAAATCCGCGAGATTCCCGGCCGTATGAACCATCGCATGCCGCGCCTTGAAAACGGCGAACCTCACCCCGACCAGGAAGTCATTTTCGCTGACCGC
>CAZWCL010000004.1:0-15739 GCA_964632265.1 uncultured Hyphomicrobiaceae bacterium
CGCGGTATCCCTCGTGGATATCGCCGACCGGCAGCATTTGTCGGTCTCCTATCTCGAGCAACTTTTCGCGCAGTTGCGTGCTGCGGGACTGGTCGAAAGCGTCCGCGGGCGCAATGGTGGTTATCGTCTGGCGACGCCGGCCGATCATATCTCTATCGCCTCCGTGCTCACGGCCGTCGACGAGCCGACGCGTATGACCCGTTGCGGTGGCCTGGATGCAGTGGGTTGCGTGGGAGAGAAGCGTTGCCTGACGCACGGCCTTTGGTCTGCTCTCGGCACCCACATTCGAAGTTTTCTGGACGCGGTTACGCTCGGCGATGTTGTCGACGGTGACGTGGCCCGCGTGCTCTCGCCGGATCGGCGCGCTGATGGATCCCTGGTCGAGGAGGCTGCGCAATGAGTGTGGCGCCACGGCTCTACTTTGACCACAACGCGACATCTCCATTGCGTCCGGAGGCTCGCGAGGCTTTGGTGACGGCCTTGGACATGAAGGGAAACGCGTCGTCGGTCCACGACGAAGGCCGGAGCGCGCGCCGTCTGATCGAAGATGCGCGTGAGAAAGTCGCCGCGCTCGTTGGTGCCCGACCATCCGAGGTTGTTTTCACGAGCGGCGCTTCAGAGGCAAACAATTGGGCGCTGGGGTGTGGATGGTCGAGGGTCTTCCACACGCCCGTTGAGCACGAGTCTGTGCTCGCGGCCGTCCATGCGTCTGGCGCCCACAGATCAGAAATTCCGGTGGCCGCAAGTGGTGAGATAGAACGGGAAGAGTTTGAAGAGAAGGTGTTTTCCAGTGGCGATCCGAAAGGTACGATTGCGACGCTGCAGATCGCAAACAACGAAACCGGTGTGATCCAGGATGTCGCGCGTGCGGCTGAATTTGCACGCGGCCACGGTGTCGCCATGCACACCGATGCGGTACAGGCGTGCGGCCGCCTGACGGTCGACTTCGCAGCTCTCGATGTCGATCTGATGAGCGTGTCGAGCCACAAGATTGGCGGACCTATGGGGGTTGGTGCCCTCGTCGTCCGCGATGGCTTTGCGCTGGCGCCAATGCTGGTCGGCGGTGGTCAGGAGCGTCGGCGCCGCGCGGGAACGGAAAATGTCGCTGCAATAGCCGGCTTCGGTGCGGCGGCGGAAATCGCGGCGGGAGAAGTTACGCGTGAGGCCGAACGGCTTCGACGATTTCGCGAGCGGTTAGAGCAGGAGATACTGTCGATAGTGCCCGAGGCGGTGCTTATTGGCGCCGGCACCCGCCGCCTGCCGAATACGACGTGTGTCGCACTAGTCGGTGAGCGCGCCGAAACGGTGCTTATCAAGCTCGATCTTGCCGGAGTTGCGGTGAGTTCGGGATCGGCATGTTCATCAGGCAAAGTGGGTAGGAGCCACGTCCTTGAGGCGATGAAAATTGATACGGATCTGGCCGGCTCGGCCATTCGTATCAGCGTCGGCTGGGATACCGACGAGATGGCCCTGGAAGACTTCATCAGTAGGTTTCGTCGGCTTTTCGAGCAGAAGCGGCGCGCAGTTGCGTGACCTTTTGCACTAATGGGGTACGGCCAACAGTGCCGGTCTTTGAATTCTGAATAGCGGAGTAAGAAATGCCAGCAGTCCAAGAGACGATCGATCAGGTCAAGCAAATCGATGTCGACCAGTATAAGTACGGCTTTACGACCGATATTGAGAGCGAGAAAGCACCTAAGGGGCTGGACGAAAGCACCGTTCGCTTCATTTCGGAAAAGAAAGGCGAACCAGCCTGGATGCTGGAATGGCGCCTCGAAGCCTTTCAGCGCTGGCAGGCCATGCCGGAGCCGAACTGGGCCAAGGTCGACTTTCCGAAGATCGATTTTCAAGATCTTTATTACTATGCAGCACCCAAGGGCACCGAGGGGCCGAAGTCGCTGGACGAGGTCGATCCCGAGTTGCTGCGGACCTATGAAAAGCTTGGTATCCCCCTCAAAGAACAGGAGCTGCTTGCCGGCGTCAGAAAGCCCGGTGAACCGAGCGCGCTCGACAGCGATGAGGATGGTGCGCCGGCCGGTGGCGCCTATGGCAAGGTCGCGGTCGACGCTGTGTTCGATAGCGTCTCCGTTGTCACCACGTTCAAGAAGGAACTCGCCAAGGCTGGCGTCATCTTTTGTTCAATTTCTGAGGCGCTGCGCGAACATCCCGACCTTGTGCGCAAATACCTCGGATCGGTGGTGCCCCAGTCGGACAACTTCTATGCCGCGCTGAACTCTGCCGTCTTCTCGGACGGATCCTTCGTCTACATCCCGGAGGGTGTGCGCTGTCCGATGGAGTTGTCGACTTATTTCCGCATCAACGAGATGAATACGGGCCAGTTCGAGCGAACCTTGATCATCGCTGACAAAGGCAGTTACGTCTCGTATCTCGAAGGTTGCACCGCGCCAATGCGGGATGAAAATCAGCTTCACGCAGCCGTGGTCGAACTGATCGCGCTCGATGACGCCGAGATCAAATATTCAACCGTTCAGAACTGGTACCCAGGCGATAAGGATGGCAAGGGCGGCGTCTACAACTTCGTCACCAAGCGCGGTGACTGCCGCGGCAACGGCTCGAAGATCTCGTGGACGCAGGTCGAGACCGGTTCGGCCATTACCTGGAAGTACCCTTCGTGCATTCTGCGCGGCGACAACAGCCGCGGTGAGTTCTACTCGATCGCTGTTTCAAACGGGTATCAGCAAGTCGACAGTGGCACCAAGATGGTTCATCTAGGAAAAAATACGTCGAGTCACATCATTTCGAAGGGGATCGCTGCCGGCCATTCCGACAATACGTATCGCGGCCTCGTCTCTGCCCACCGCAAGGCGACGAATACACGCAACTTTACGTGCTGCGACTCGCTCCTCATCGGCAATGACTGCGGCGCCCATACGATACCCTACATCGAGGCTAAGAATGCCTCTTCTCATTTCGAGCATGAGGCGACGACATCGAAAATCTCGGAGGACATGCTGTTTTATTGCCGGCAGCGCGGCTTGAGTGAAGAAGAGGCCGTTGCGCTGGTGGTCAATGGATTCGTGCGCGATGTCCTGCAGCAGCTGCCGATGGAATTCATGGCCGAAACGCAGAAGCTGATCGGCATTTCACTTGAAGGTAGTGTCGGGTAGTCCCGGCTGCGGTTGTAGCTTGTGTGTATTGGAGTTGAGTTGGTCATGGCGACGCGATCGCAACGTCAAAATGCTATCGTCCAAACGATGATTGAGGACGCGCTGGTATCGGCAAACGAATTCGAACGCGAATGCATCGCGTTTGCCGAACGGCAAAAGATGAAAGAGTTGGGCGACGTGATCGGCGAGCTCGGCGTGTGGCTCGATGAGCGTGAATCGGCATGGCTTGCCCGGTTGGGTATCGAGATGCTCGAAAACGAAGAAGGCGAATTGGCTTTCGGGTCGCCACGTCACAGTCGGCCGTTCAGGGTTAGCACGGGTGCGAATGACACGATCATTGCCGGAGGGCGGCTCGTTCGGCTCGATCGTGATCTGCCAGTTCTCGATGAGGATGTATACGACGAAGTTCTGTCGCGGCTGCTCGACTGGGCGGCGACCGGACGGCATGGCCAAGCCTGAGTGTGTTAGGCTGCCTGGACGTCATGGCCGAAGTGTTTTGCGGGGACGGCGACGGTCCCGGAAATTCCTGTGACGAGGTGATTATCGGGTGTGTTTTAATCCTGTGTGTCGCACGCGAGAAAGGCTCCGTTGAAGTGAGCTGGTGGCACGCGGGAAGTGAGAGAGGAGACGAAAGAGATGGCGAAGATTTTGGATATACCGGACTTGGAACGCAAATGGCTGGCGGCGGAAGCCGCAGCCGATGAACTGAAACACGCAGCCGAACGTTCTCCAACAGAAGAATTGAAGGAGCAGATCGCAGTGGCGGAACAGGCGGCCAGCGATGCATTCGACCAACTGTGGTCGGCACGTGGTGCTGCTGACGGCAGCATCGAGTTGGCGTCGACATCGGGGCTTGGCGCCGACGATGCTGTGGCCCCTTCGGCTGTTATGTCGGCGAAGTAGTTCAGATTCGGCTGTTATGTCGGCGAAGTAGTTCAGATATGAGCGAAGGGCAATGATCGTGCAGCTGGGCACCACCTATCGTCGGGCGGCCGTCATCAAGATCGGACTTGGGGTCTGCTTTATCATACTGATCCTCGCGCTGGGACGTGTTCTGCCATTGCCGGGCGTTGATATGACGAGCTTTTGGAGCATCAGGGTCGGCAATGAGCAACTGGGTTTTTGGCTCCGCTCGGCTTGGCCGACACCTGAAACGAACTTCACGCGAATGCTGGTCGATGGCAGTCCGTTGCTCGGTATCGCGGCCTTGATAACGGTGATTGCACTATTTGTCCGACGGGTCTTTGGGCGCCGGCCAGAGTGATCGGGCGAGGGTGATCTGAAAGTGAGCTAGAGCGTTCGAGACTGCAAAGCAAATGAACCAGATCGACGCGTAACCGGATTTGACTAAGGAAATAACGAACCATGCTCGAAATAAAAAACCTGCACGTCAAACTCGAAGACGAAAACAAGCCGATCATCAAGGATCTTTCGCTGACTGTGCCGAAAGGCGAGGTTCATGCGATCATGGGGCCGAACGGATCGGGCAAGTCGACACTCGCCTATGTGCTGGCCGGGCGTGATGGTTATGAAATCACAGAAGGCGAGGTTCTCTGGAACGGCGAGAACATCCTCGATATGGAGCCGGAAGAGCGTGCCGCATCCGGTGTGTTTCTCGCCTTCCAGTATCCGATGGAAATCCCGGGTGTCGCCGGGCTCACGTTCCTGCGCACGGCCACGAATGCGCTGCGCAAGGCGCGTGGCGAGAAGGAACTGACAACGCCGGAGTTCCTCCGCGTGGTCAAGGAAAAGGGCAACGAACTTAATATTGACATCGAGATGTTGAAGCGGCCCGTCAACGTCGGGTTCTCAGGCGGCGAGAAGAAGCGTTCGGAAATCCTTCAGATGGCATTGCTCGAGCCCTCGCTCTGCGTACTTGATGAAACCGACTCCGGGTTGGACATTGATGCGCTCCGCATCGTCTCAGACGGTGTCAACGCCCTCCGCTCACCGGACCGTTCGATGGTCGTCATCACGCACTACCAGCGCCTTCTGAACCATATCGTGCCGGATCAGGTGCACGTACTGGCGCATGGAACCATTCAGAAATCGGGTGGGCGGGAACTCGCGCTCGAACTTGAAAAATCGGGTTACGCCGAGTTTACGGACAAGGCGGCCTGACACCGGGGCATGGATTGCGCCCCGCTTCGCCGCTGCCTTGATCATTATAAAGTGTTCCGGAAACGGAGCTTACTCGAAACAGAACGGATTTCGTCGTCATGTCGGCAAAAGTCGAGATCATGAAAACCAAAGCGGAACAGTCGATCGCACAGCATTTTGCTGACAAGGTCGACCTCCTGGCGTCTGGCGCAGCTGATGCCGAAAGCCGTCGCGCAGCGTTCGCGCGCTTCCTCGAGTATGGCCTGCCCCATCGGCGGATTGAAGCGTGGAAGTACACGGATTTGCGTAATGCGCTGGGTGACGTCGATATGCCGGCGTTCGGCGAGGCGCCGACTGTCGATGAGAGCCGCTTAAACGAGGCTCTTGGACCGCTCGGATCTTTGGACGCTTATCGTGCCGTTTTCGTCAATGGCCGGTTTGACAACGCGCTCTCGGCGCTTCCTGAGACAGCCGGCATCGCGATCAGGCCGCTCAGCGGATTGGATGGCGGCAGCGACGCGCCGGTAGATCAAGCCCCGGTAGATCAGGCTTTGGAAGAAGCGCTATCGGTACAGTCGATCGTCGCCCTCAACACCGCGTTCCTGACCGACGGGCTGAACGTGTCGCTCGCCGACGGCGTACGCCTCGACAAACCACTGATGATCATAACGGTGCGCGCCGGAGGCCGGGATATTCTCGTGACGACAAGGCATCGCGTAGAGGTCGGTGCCGGCGCCGGGATGACACTCATCGAGGCCGCGGTATCGGCCGATGGCACAGCCGGTCAGGCTAACAGCTACGTATCGCTGGATATCCATGCCGGTGGCAGTCTCGAGCACGCCAAGATCGGCACAGGAGACAGCGCAGCCGTCAGCGATCTCGCCACCTCGCGCGTCAAGCTCGATCGCGAGGCATACTATCGCGCGCATCAGCTCACGCCTGGCGCGCCGCTCTCGCGCAATCAGGTTTTTGTTACCTTTGATGGAGAAGACGCGGAACTGGATTTCACCAGCGCGGTCCTCGGTAACGGTTCGGACCATATTGATTCGACCATCGTGGTTGAGCACCGCGCCCCCGGCTGCAAGGGCCGGGAGCTGTTCAAAGCGGTCCTTGATGATCGTGCACGCGCAGTGTGCCAGGGCAAGGTTATCGTGCAGCGCGACGCTCAGAAAACCGATGGGAAGCAAATGGCGCAAGCCTTGATGCTGTCTGAAGATTGTGAGTTTGATTCGAAGCCCGAACTGGAAATCTATGCCGACGACGTCGCCTGCGGCCACGGTTCGACATCGGCCGAGATTGATGCCGATCTCATATTCTATTGCCGCTCTCGCGGCATTCCCGAAGCTGAGGCCAAGGTCATGTTGACCGAAAGCTTCATTGCCGAAGCGATCGACAATGTCGACCACGACGGCCTGCGCGATGCGATGGGAGAGATCGTCCGCACCTGGCTGGCTGACAACCACAGCTCGGCAAAAACGGCGCTATAGAAGCGCAGCAGAGGATTAGCATGGCCCAACCTGCCCCAGAACTTCGCGTCGTTAGCGACAGGCCTTTCTTCGATGTCGATCGCATCCGGGCGGATTTTCCGATCCTGGAGCGAGAGGTGCATGGCAAGCCGCTCGTCTACCTTGACAGCGCTGCATCGGCCCAGAAGGCGCTCCCCGTGATTGAGGCGATGGATTTTGCGATGCGCGCCGAGTACGCGAATGTGCACCGCGGCATCCACTACCTATCGAACACGGCGACGCAGAAATACGAAGATGCGCGCGAGACCTGCCGGCGTTTTCTCAATGCCAAGCAGTCCTCGGAGATCGTGTTCACAAAGAACGCGACCGAGGCGATTAATGTCGTAGCCCAGTCATGGGGTAACGAGCATATTGGCGAAGGTGACGAGATCATCATTTCGGTGATGGAGCATCACGCCAATATCGTGCCGTGGCACATGTTGGCCGAGCGCAACGGGGCGCACCTGCGTTGGGCGCCCGTTGACGAGGACGGCGTATTTCTGCTCGACGAACTTGAGCAAATGATCACGCCAAGAACGAAGATCATCGCGCTCACGCACATGTCGAACGTGCTCGGAACGGTCGTACCCATGGCCGAAGTCGTCCGCCTGGCGCATCGTCACGGCATCAAGGTGTTGGCCGACGCCTCACAGTCTTGCGTCCATATGAATGTCGACGTGCAGGCACTCGATGTAGATTTCCTGGTGTTCACCGGCCACAAGGTTTACGGCCCCTCCGGTATCGGTGTTCTCTATGGCCGCCACGAGCTTCTCGAAGCGATGCCGCCGTTCCTCGGTGGTGGTGCGATGATAGAGAGCGTCTCGCAGAACGAAATCACCTATGGTCCGCCACCGGAGCGCTTCGAGGCTGGTACACCACCAATTATAGAGGCGGTTGGATTGGGTGCGGCGCTTGACTATATGATGATGGTCGGCCGCGATCAGATCGCGGCGCACGAAGCAGCCCTTTCGACATATGCCCACGACCAGCTCGATCAACTCGACTGGCTAAAGATTTACGGCCGTGCGCCTGGCAAGGGCGCAATCGTGTCATTTACCATGCATGGTTTGCATCCCCACGACATTTCCATGGTGGTCGACCGGTCCGGTGTCGCAATTCGCGCCGGGCATCATTGTGCACAGCCGCTGATGGAGCGTTTCGGGGTGCCGGCCATGTGCCGGGCTTCATTCGGCGTCTACAATACCCGAGACGAGGTCGATATCCTCGTTGAGGCGCTGAAAAAGGCGCATGATCTGTTCGCCTGAGCCAACGTCCGAAAAAACGAGCGTATGATGGATAATAAAGTGACAGCAGAGACCGAACAACGCGACCGCCTTGACCTTGGCGTCGACATTTCCGGCGCGCGCGACGACGCAGACCACCGCACACCCCGTGATACGCACGAGCGGGACGAAGCGCCTCCGCAGAACAATAGTGTTAGTGAGGATCGCCACCCCAAGGCCCTTGATTTGGAGGACATGCAGCCGGGTTCATCGATCCCACAGGATGAACTCGACCAACTGACGGCTGACATCATCGCGTCTTTAAAGAGCGTCTACGACCCGGAAATACCGGTCGACATCTACGAACTCGGCCTGATCTACCGCGTCGACGTCGACGACGACCGCAATGTCGACGTTGTCATGACACTGACGGCGCCGGGTTGTCCCGTTGCCGGCGAGATGCCGATCTGGGTCGAGAATGCCGTCGCGTCGGTCGCCGGCGTCGGCCGGGTGCATGTGGAATTGACCTTTGACCCGCCCTGGGACATGAGCCGGATGTCGGATGAAGCCAAGCTCGCCTTGAATATGTTCTAGTTGGCGGCAGGCATGCTCGACTGCGTCACCCGGCGCTGCCTAGCCAGAGGAGCCCTCGACTTTGAAACATTCGTTCTTATCTCTGGTACATTGAAAGCGAACTCGAAACGCACGCATGTTATCGGCCCCCGATGGCCCGCTCTGAGAGGCTGAGGAGAGACAAATGAGCACGACGACGTCCCCCCGCTCACGTCCGCAGATCATGACGGTGACTGATTCCGCCGCTGAACAAATTCGGGCTGTCATGGCGACCAAACCCGAGGCCCGCGCGCTGAAGATCGGCCTCAAAAAAGGCGGTTGCGCCGGTATGGAGTACACGCTCGATTGGGCTGAAGAGGTTGGCAAACACGACGAAGTGGTTGAGGCCAACGGCGTCACATTGCTCATCGACCCCATGGCCGTGATGTATATGTTTGGTACGGAAATGGACTGGCAGGTCGATAAGTTTTCTGCGCAGTTCGTTTTTAAGAACCCCAACCAGACATCAGCTTGTGGCTGTGGAGAATCGGTTGAGTTGAAACCAGCCGAAAATGGTCGCCTCGTGCCAGCCGATACATGATGGCGGAAAACTGGGTCGGCGAGATTACCGCCCTGAGACGTAAGCTGGCGGTTGATGGCAGTGCGGCGCTGCCGATAGAGGACTGGCCACAGGAGGTTTTGGGGTTCTGGTTCGAAGAACTAACGCCCAAAGAGTGGTTCAAGAAGAGCCGCGCCGTGGACGGGCGAATAGCAGATCTGTTTCTGACTACTTATCTTCATGTTGCTGACGGGCGGGCCGACGACGATCTGGCGGGATCGCTGGAGGCCGCGCGAGCTGCCATCATCGTGCTCGATCAGTTTCCACGCAACCTGTTTCGCGGAGACCCGATGAGCTTCGCGACGGATCGCAAGGCCCTGGTATTAGCGCGGAGAATTATTGAGGCGCGCCAGGACCGCGACCTCGCCAAGGATCAACGACTATTTGTGTATTTGCCGTTCGAGCACAGCGAAAATACCGCCGATCAGGACCGTTCAGTCGAACTCATAAGTGCGCTCGGCGATGATGAATTGACGAGGTATGCTCTCGCCCATCGCGAAGTCATCGAGCGTTTCGGACGCTTTCCGCACCGAAACGCCGTGCTCAACCGAAACTCGACAGCCGCGGAAGAAGACTACTTGGCAGAGCCTGGCAGCGGCTTTTGATACTTCTCGTTTGCCGCGCCGCATAAAGTGCGCTTTCGCTTAATCAAGCGCCAGTCAGCCATCGACGCAAGTCCTCGAAGTCAGCCCTCGACGTCAGCCGGAGCTTCCCGTTTTGGTTTCTCTGGCGAGTTTTTGCTGTCGCTCGCTTTGGGCGCACGTACGGGACGTTGCAGAAAGGCTGGCAGGTTTCCGTCGTGAAAGCTGTTCGCGTTATCACCACGTTCACGGCTATCGTTGCGCTCCCGCCGTTCCGCATTCTGTGCGTTCTGCCCACGCTGACGTCCGCCACTGCGCCGGTTACGCTTCGGCTCACTCGGCGCCGCTGATTTATCCTCATCCTGAGGACGACGATCCTGCGCTTCGCTAACCGGTTGATCACCGTTGGTGTTTTTATCCGCCGCGCCTTCAGCGCCACGTCGCCCGCGCCCGCCACGCCGGCGAGTCCGGGTCGGCTTCGCATCCTCGTCGGCGTCATCCTGAACGAGCTCGATAACATCCGTATCAGTGGCGGTCTCTTCGCCTTCTGCCTTGCGCTCGCGACCGGGCCGGCTTTTTCCGCTACCGGCGCCGCGTTTCGTCTTGTTGCGCGCGCGTGGCGCACTTGGCTCGGATGAGCGGCTACGACCACCGCGACCCCGGCGTTTTTTGCCCGACTGCTCGTAGTCTTCATCTGTCGGCGGTTCGCCGATCCATTCCGGTTCGACGCCGGTCGCCTTTTCGATGCCTTGCAGAAGCTTCAAGTCGTCCGGTCCGACGAGGGTCGCTGAAAACCCTTCGCGACCGGCACGTCCTGTACGGCCGATCCGGTGCACATAATCGTCACCAACCCATGGGACGTCGAAATTGAATACGTGACTGACCTCCGGGATATCGAGGCCGCGCGCCGCGACATCGCTTGCAGCAAGGATCGTTATTTCACCGGACCTGAACTTGTCGAGCGTTGCCGTCCGGCTGGACTGATCCATGTCGCCGTGCAGGGCGCCGGCGTTAAAACCATGTTTGACCAGAGACTTGTGGAGTATCGCGACATCGCGTTTGCGGTTGCAGAAGATGATGGCGTTCTGCACATCCTCGCTGCGGATCATATCGCGAAGCATCTCACGCTTGGTCCAGTCTTCGCCATCGGGACAGTACTGGAAGCGCTGTGTAATGGTCTGCGCGGCCGTGGCTGGCCGGGCGACTTCGATCCGTACGGGATCTTTCAGGAATTGATCGACCAGGCGTTGAATTTCCGGCGGCATTGTTGCCGAAAAGAACAGCGTCTGGCGGCGCGGCGGCAGAACTTTGCAGATCCGCTCAATGTCCGGGATGAAGCCCATGTCCAGCATCCGGTCGGCTTCGTCGATCACCAGAATTTCAACGCCGGTCAGCAGGAGCTTGCCGCGTTTTGTGTGATCGAGCAGCCGGCCTGGCGTTGCAATCAGAACGTCAACGCCGCGATCGAGCTTCCGGTTCTGTTCCTCGAATGAGACGCCACCGATCAACAACGCCAGCGAGAGCTTATGGTTGACGCCGTATTTCTCGAACGCTTCGGCGACCTGGGCGGCAAGCTCGCGTGTTGGTGCGAGAATGAGCGTACGCGGCATTCGCGCACGGGCCCGTCCTTTTTCAAGCTGCGTTATCATCGGCAGGACGAATGCGGCCGTCTTGCCGGTGCCCGTTTGGGCAATCCCGAGAACGTCTCGACCGGTAACGGCGACAGGAATGGCCTGGGATTGGATCGGGGTCGGTTCAGTATATCCGGCCGCTGCCACGGCCTCATAAACTTTGGAACTCAATCCGAGTTCACTGAATTTGGCAGTTTCCAAGAGATGCACTCTCCAAGTCGATGTCCGCCCGGTACACACTCAGTTGCATCGGTTGCAAAGGGGTGAAGCGGGGGGCGCGCCATGCTGTTGGCGCCGGGAAGTTTGAGCGCATCTTCGTGACACGCTATCCATGAGGCGGAGCGCAAACGTTTTCGCCGCTGCCGCAGACAGGTCGATCGCAATCTCCGTGCGGATCTTCGAACCCGTCAGAGCTTCAATACACATTATCGACAAAAACGCAAGCATTATCGGCTATCCTCGGCCGAAAACGTAGCAATGAGTATTCATCGACGCATCTCGGCACTAGGCTCATCAAGGCTAGTAGCGGTGGCCATCGATTGAGAAGCGGTACGTCACGCCAAATCTGGCCTGAAATTGGTCCTCGCTTTCAACAACCGGACTATCAGCGGCATCGCCGATCAGTCGTTTGTAGCCGACACCACTCATGAGCACCCACCGCGGCGTTAGATCGTATGTCGCCGTCAGGCCGACATGCACATCTTTAAAGCCTGCGTCTGCGTCATAGGCTGCAAGCCCTGCGCGGGAGCGCGCAGATTGCGCGGCAGTAATGCCAAAATATTCCGACATATAGTCGCCGTCTACATACGTTGTCCCGACGCGTGCCTTCAGCTTCAGCCGTTCGGAGGCGCGATATGTATTGGTGACGCCAAACCGGAAGTAACCACCAGTGTCACCGCTGACGATCCGGTGATACGAAACGTCGAAGAGCGCGGAGCCCACTCTATAGCCGGCATAGGCGCCGGCAACGAAGCCACCGTCGACATCGCCGAGACCATGCAGCAGGTCGCCATCGTCTTGATCACGGCCGAAGGCATAGCCGCCAAGGATCCCGCCTTCGAAGCCTTGGTGTTGGATGATCCGCAATCGGACATCATCAGCGCCATTAATTGCAAAGACGCCACTGGACCCGGCCGAAAATACGGGAAAGACGAATGGTGCGCCGACGACTTCATATTCGTCGGAGCCTTCGTAGGTCGGCTTTACGATGCCAATGCCACCGACCTTGACCTCGGTTGCCATCATGGGAGACGCGGCCATGCTGATAGCCAGCATGGCTACCAAGCCGATTGCACGAGTTGACAGTGGCATTAGTTGGAAGTCCGGTCTGATGATATGCGAACGTGATCGCAAGATAATGAATCGTCTTAAAATTATACACATGCGATAGGTGTTCACGCACAAGAAAAGCGAGACGACGCACGCCTCGCTTGGCCAGTGTTGTAGAATTGACGCCGGTCCAGCGATCCAGCGTATGAGGAGCCCGCTATTCCGCAGCTTCGACGCCGCCCGGGACCGAAACTTTGCGCACGCGCGGGGTTGCAGATGTCTTGCGCATGTCGGTTTTTACATGGCTCGTGCTGTAGCCATTGAGTAGGTGGCCAATCAAACCGCGGTCCAGATCAGACGTGCCAAACAGCCAATCCATGATGGGGAAGGTGAGGTTCATGTTCCGCTCCATCATGATGTGCTGATTATGATGTGCTGTATGATGGCGGCGCAGCGTGTTGACGAACGGTACGTTGCGCACGAACCAGTTGTCATCGACATGACAGCAAAAGTGCATGAACTCGTAGATCAGGTACATCGATGTCGTCGTCGTGATGAACAGCCAGCCTGCATTCGCGCTGAGAGCCCAGCCAAGAAAAAGCGCAGCCGGGATCGACATGAGGGTGAAGACCACCAGCGCATACGGCGGAAAGAACGTGACGCGCCAGTCGTGCTGTCCAGCAAAGCGCATTTCATCGTCAGTGAAGAATTGGTGATGCATCAGGGTGTGTCGCGAGTAGACAGCTCGGAACAGCGGGATCTTCGACGGCCGGTGCATGACATAGCGGTGCAACCACCACTCGAAGAAATTACAGATCAGAAACGTGACCGGTACAACAAGCCATTCGAGCGCGGAGATGTTGTGCATATTGGAGATATAGATGTAGAGCGCTGAGAAGCCGATCGTATAGATGACGATCACGTGCAAAATACCATTATACCACCCCGTGATGCGTTCTCGGTAGGTCTCGCGATACTTGCGCTGGCGCGCGTCCATTTGGCTGGCATCAAGTTCCAGAGACATCGCCTGCTCTCCCGGTCTTTCGATCCACCGGCGCGGCCCGCGCGCCTCGGTTGGTAACTGATATATCAGATGTGCGCTTCAGGCAAGTTTGCCAGCCTGTCCTATTGATCCAACGCATCGACGGCAGCCTGCACATCGGCGCTCGTCATGATCCAGTGGTTAGAGAAGTTCGCCACGATCTCGCGCATGAACGGCTCGTGCAACTTAAGAGCTTTGGAGGCGTCACCTGTATGGTCGGCGAGGATCGCAAGCGCGAGCTGCGCCGATGCCGGTCCCTCGAAGCTCCACTCAAAGCCGTCATCGCTGATGGTCTTGATATCGGTTCGGTCTGGCAGCGGCGCGCCGTCGACCGTTACTTCGATGCCGTCGATCGTTCGGTCGCCCTCATAAGTCTTCATCCGCTGGTCCTCCCCGGATTGTACCCTTGACAGCCGGCACCGAAGTGCACGGCGGCAGCATGGCTTGTTTGTGATATATCACTGCTCTACAGTGCCGCAAACGCGAACCCCCAATTGTACCGGACCAGGTGCCTCGTGGATGCCATCGAACCAAACGTCAGCGCACTCGTCGTCTTTGCGGTAATGTGGCTGACGACATGCGTGGCGTTTTTCTTTCTGGCCGGCCACCTGCCGGTGAGGGCCGCGCCGCCTGACGTCCAATCAGGTTATGGGCCGTTGTTGGTATGGGTCAACGTTCTGCTGTTCGGTGTGATTTTGATCGGAACGCTGAGCTATGCCGTGCGAGAGCTGCGTTGGACTAGCCTGATGATTGTCGGTGGGTTCGTGTTTCTATTCACCCCGGTCATCGTCCAGGAGATGCCGCGAGTCCTGCGCGACACCCGACGCGGGCTTGTTGTGATCGCCGTCGGGCTTCTGAGTGCAACCGTTTTGCTCTACTTTTTTTACTGAGAAGAGATGACGTTCGCCGCAGTTTGAAGGAGGCCCTGATGCCAACGCCGATTAAGATAGTCTTTTCCCTCGTCGTGCTCGCGGTTGCGATCGGCGGATACTATTTTCTCGATTGGTTTTCCGGCGGCACGAACGATGTGGCTGCCTACCTGGCGCTCTTTCTTGGCGTTTTTTCGGTCTTTGCCTTCTGGGTTTTCCCGGAAGTGACCAACAAGAAGAAATAAACACTTTTGGCCCGAGATAAATCTGCGTGCCAGCTTCGACGCGTCGAGAGAAGCGATTTCGATCGAGGCTTATGAGATTTGGGGCGGCAACGATACCTGGAGGAGCCTTTAAGATGACAAGTGTAAGAGAAGCCGGGACGAACGACGGTATCGCCGAGGTCTATGAGCGCGATGGATTTGTCTTTCCGATCGCCGTTATGCCGCCCTGCGAAGCGGAGGCCATTCGCGCCGACCTCGAAGCAGCCGAAGCGGCTTTGGCCGGCGATCCAAAGCGCCTCGCCGTGCTGCGTGCCTATCCGGATCGTGTGCTGCCGTCGTTCGATGCACTGATCCGGCATCCGAAGCTGGTTGAGGCGGCGACGGCGGTGCTTGGGCCGGATCTGCACGTCTGGAGCGCGGGCCTCTTCATCAAGGAAGCGAATTCTCCCAAGATTGTCTCTTGGCATCAGGACCTCACCTATTGGGGGCTCGACGATGCCGAGGAGACGACCTGCTGGTTTGCGCTTTCCCCGGCCACGCGCGAGAGCGGCTGTATGAAGTTCGTTCCCGGCAGCCACAACAAGCAACTCGTCGACCATGTCGACACGTTCGACGAAAACAACCTGCTGACGCGCGGGCAGGAGATCGCCGTCGAGGTCGACGACAGTGAAGGCGTGGACGTGGTTCTGGAGACCGGCCAGTCCTCCATGCACCATGGCCATCTGTTCCACGCATCCGGTCCGAATACGACAGATGACCGGCGCATCGGATCGGCAATCCGCTATATCAAGACATCGATGAAGCAACGGAGCGGTGACCGCTCGCTGGTGGCGCATGTCGCGGGCCAGGACAACTATGGTCACTTCACGATCGCCGAGCCACCGAAGGGCCGTTTGCTCGACGAAGACTTCGAGCGTTGCTTTCGCGATCTCGAGATCAAGCAGCGCGTGCTTTATGAAGGCGCCGACCAGCAGGGCCAGACGCACAAGGGCAAGC
>CAZWCL010000004.1:15749-22489 GCA_964632265.1 uncultured Hyphomicrobiaceae bacterium
CTCTACTGACGCTCGGCATCAATTCGCGGATATGATGTGCTTCAAGTCCGGGCGAGATAAACCGTTTGTACGAACGGTCGCTCGCGTAGCGGTGTCGCCACGTCGACCGCTTCGGCCCACGCGCTCGTGAACGCCGTCTCAAGGCGGGCTATGATGGCAATATCGGGCGCCTCGTTCGACCAGAGTCCGAAAATGCCGCCCGGCTTGAGGTGCTGCCTGAGTGCGGCGAACCCGGTGGGCGAATAGAAGCTTTCGCTCGAGGCATCGAGCAGCGCGTCCGGGGAATGATCGATATCGACCAGGATGATGTCGAAGCGCCGGCCTGGGGTCTCTGGGTCGAGGCCGCCGGCAGTGTCAGCGGCGCGCGCAAAGAAATCACCATAGCTCAACTTGCAGCGCGGATCGTCGGCCAGCTGGCAATCAAGCGGGATGAGGCCGTCCCGATGCCAATCGATGACTTCCCTAAGGGCGTCGATCACGATCAGCGACGAGACGCGGCCTGAGGCAAGGACGGCTTGGGCGGTATATCCCAGCCCGAGGCCGCCGACGGCGACATCGAGCGCATCGCCGGGGCATGCCGCCAGAGCGAGATCAGCCAGGGCGATTTCACTCGTGGTGACAAGGCTCGACATCAAGAACTCGTCGCCAAGCTTGATCTCGTAGACATCATAACCAACGCGCGGCTCGTGCCGGCGGCGCAGACTGATGTCGCCGATCGGCGTCTGGGCGAACCCGAGTTCTTCAAAGAAGCGGGACATTTCGTAATTGATCTCCGTCCTGGATGATGCGCAAAGCGCAGCGCGTACTGCATCATTTGCACGCTGGGCCGTATGCGCCAACCGGCCGGCGGAGCACGGCGCCCGATGGGCGACGGAAGTGTCGCGGGATCAGGCATGTAATCGTTCGAGCAGCAATAGCGGAGGGCC
This sequence comes from uncultured Hyphomicrobiaceae bacterium, assembly GCA_964632265.1. Taxonomy (GTDB): domain Bacteria; phylum Pseudomonadota; class Alphaproteobacteria; order Rhizobiales; family Hyphomicrobiaceae; genus CAJQQK01. Next base: position 16,676 of record CAZWCL010000004.1, read on the forward strand.
GTTTTCGCCTTTCCGCGGGCTTGGTAGCGTCGCACCGGAAAATTTTGATTGATAAGGAGACGCTATGTCAGATGCAACGCTGCTGCAGGGGAAGGTCGCGCTGATCACCGGATCAGGCCGTGGGGTGGGGCGCGAGATGGCGCTGCTTATGGCTAGGTGCGGCGCCAAGGTTCTCGTCAACGATCTGGGGGGATCGGGAACCGGCGAGGGCGCCGACACGTCGCCGGCTCAGGAAGTCGTCGACCTGATCAAGAGCGAAGGTGGCGAAGCGGCCGCCAACTTCGACAGCGTCGCCGACTACAAGGCGGCGACCGCGATGGTTGACCAGGCGGTCGACACGTTCGGGCGCATCGACATTATCGTCAACAATGCCGGCATCCTGCGAGACGTCATCTTTCACAAGATGACGGAAGACGATTGGGATTCCGTCATGAACGTCCATCTCAAAGGCTCGTTCAACGTCAGCCACGCTGCGTCATCGCACTTCCGCAATCAACAATCAGGCCGCTACGTCCACTTCACCTCGACATCTGGCCTGATCGGCAACTTTGGACAGGCGAACTATTCGGCAGCTAAACTCGGCATCGTCGGCCTGTCGAAATCCATCGCGCTTGACATGGCACGCTTTGGCGTCACGTCGAACTGCATCGGCCCGTTCGCCTGGAGCCGGATGACCAGTTCGATCCCGGTGAAAAGCGATTCCGACAAAGAGCGCGTGGATCGCATCAAGTCGATGGGGGCCGAAAAGATCGCACCGGTGGTTTGTGCCCTGGCATCGGATGCCGCCCAGGAGATTACGGGTCAGATCTTCTGCGTCCGTCGCAATGAGATCGTGCTCATGAGCCAGTCGCGTCCCCTTTCCGCCATGCAGCGTAATGACGGCTGGACGCCGACAACAGTCCTCGAACATGCGATGCCAGCCTTCAAGCCGCGCATGTATCCACTCGATCGCAGCCAGGACATCTTCAACTGGGATCCGGTCTGAGGCGCGTACGTGTGACCGCCTGGTTACTTAGGCCGGGCCGGCGCCGCCGGCTCGGCCATTATATTGGCCAGATAGCAACTGCAGGAGCGGAATGAGGGCAAACACGATTTGCCCCGCCAGGCCTGCTGCGCCGGACGGCGTTGCCATACTGGCCAAGTGCGATGAGAGCGTCACGCCACCGAGTACGGTCGCAAGAACGGCTTCGGCACCCATGAGCAGGACAAAGGCAACCGCGCCCATTGTGAGACGCACGCCCGCATGGGGCGGAACGCTAAAGAGGCGGCAAAGTACCGACGAGGCCAACCATGAGATCGCCAAGATGAACGGAAGTTCCAAGAGAACGGCGTAGAACAGCCCGATCAATGGGGTGAGCGCCACCACACGCACGACGCCGAACAAGAATCCGGCGGCGAAGACAATGGCAAAATAGGCAAGTCCTGCTGAAAGCGCCTTGGTCATAGAGGCCCACAAGCTGCGGCACTGAACTTGAATGCCGCGTTCACGCCACCACGGCTTCGGCGCTCACCGGCTCCCATGCGCCGCTGGTCTGGTCAATCGTGCCGCCACCGAGCACCCGGGAGCCAGCGTCTGCGTTCGCGTAGAACACGCACGCCTGTCCCTTCGAGACGCCGTGCTCGCCGTTTGCGAGATGCACCGAAAGGTTTTGGCGGGTGCCCCCGAAAAATACAGTCGCCGGTTGCGGCGCTTGTGATGAACGAACTCTCACATGCAACTCACGCCATTGCCCGGCCAGCTCATCAAGTGATTCATCGCCGAGCCAGTTAATGTCGCGCAAGGCTAGCTCCCGAGTGAGCAAAGCCTCGCGAGGGCCGACGATGACGCGCCGTCCCGGCGCATCTACGGCGACCACATAAAGCGGCGCAGCATCGGCAATGCCGAGCCCGCGGCGCTGTCCAACGGTGAAGTTAATGATGCCCTCGTGCCTGCCAAGGACGCGCCCGTCGATGTGTTCGATGGTGCCTGGCTGGGCGGCGTCCGGGCGCAGCTTTTCGACCACGTTTGCATAGCGCCCTGTTGGGACGAAGCAGATGTCCTGGCTGTCCGATTTCTGAGCAACCGGCAGTCCCATGTCGGCGGCGATCCGGCGCACATCCGGCTTGAGTTCAGCTCCGAGCGGGAACCAGAGTTGGCTAAGCTGTTCTCTCGTCGTCGCGTAGAGAAAATAGCTTTGGTCGCGCGCCGGGTCGGCGCCCCGGAAGAGAGCCGGGCCCGCTGCAGTGTCGCGTCGTTCGACGTAATGACCGGTCGCAAGGGCGTCCGCGCCGAGTTCCTTAACGGTATCGAGCAGATCGAGAAACTTGATGTTCTGGTTGCATGCCACGCACGGGATCGGTGTCTCACCTGCGGCATAGCTTGCTGCAAATGCGTCGATGACCTTGTCCTTGAAGCGAGCCTCATAGTCGAGAACATAGTGCGGGATCGCGAGCCTTTCCGCGACGCGGCGGGCGTCGTGGATATCCTGACCTGCGCAACACGTTCCCGACCGGCTCGTTGCTTCAGCGTGGTCGTAAAGCTGCAATGTGATGCCCACGACATCATGCCCCTGCTGCTTGAGCAGGCCAGCGACGACCGATGAATCGACGCCCCCTGACATCGCAACGACGATGCGGCGCGGGTTGTCGTTTGCCTCTGACATCATGGTTTCGTTCCAAGAGAAAAAATGGCGCATGCGTCTCATATCAGCGCTGGTCGCATGCCAATTCTGGACGTTGTTTCCGTCACGTATCGAAGCTTTTACATAGACAGCCCCGTGCCGCCAATCAACGGCGCCGACCAGCGCCGGCGCCACGCTGGCCGCGCAGATCGTCACGCCAAAATAAATTTTAAGTAGAGGTCGATGCAACCTTGGCGTTAACGAACTATGAAAATTCACTATTTATGAGTGACTTGCAAAGAAACCTTAATACTGTGTAGCATGTTAACACATTATGTTAATGAGTGCCTCGTCCACGTGCCAACGTATGCCGTCCGATGCGCAAGTTAACCAATTCTTGGGGTATTGAAGCCCGCCGACTGTCGCGTGACGGAGCACTGGCACGGATCGTGTTTACCGTATGGTTTAGACGATTTTTAGTGCGTCTACATTAAGTTACGTCAGTGGGCATGGAAGAGTAGTGAGTATGATGGCCGAACAGCAGTACAGAAATCGTGTGCGTTACGTGATTGGACCGGACGGAAGTCCGTTAACGATCGCGGACTTGCCGCCGAAGGATACCAAACGCTGGGTCATCCGCCGCAAGGCAGAGGTCGTCGCCGCCGTTCGCGGTGGACTGCTGAGCTTGGATGAGGCGTGCGAGCGCTACAATCTGACGGTGGATGAGTTCCTGAGTTGGCAGCGGTCGTTGGATCGTGATGGTCTTGCCGGGCTGCGCGCAACCCGCGTCCAGGACTACCGCTAGCGTTTAGAGATGCTAACGTCACTGGCGTTAACTGGCCCCCTCGGCGGGATCCGTAGCGTGGTACGATGCATCAGCGCCGCTCTTTGCCCGCCGGATTTGCGCCCGCCGCGGCCAGGGGCGGGTCCGTCTCGTGTAGCTTGGGGCAGTTCTTGCGGCCGTTGGCCCAACGCGTGATGGTGCGCGACATGCGTGTCATCACAGCCCGTTCGAGACCGTTATTTTGAAAGCTCAGCGTCGTCGACGTCTGGCCCGAGAACTTCACTCGCATCAGCGCCGGTCCCCAAGGCTTCTTTAAATCGGCAAGCCTCCGGTGGACGGCCATTGTAACAGGTGCGCTGGATGAAGGTGGCGGCACATCGGCGTGCATCATGTAGCGATCATGAACACTACCGAACGGGCCGAACCAACACAGTTGAGCGCGGCGTGCAATTTTTTCGTATATCTCGCGCGGCGTCCCGACCACAACATTGCTGTTGGCATCCGACACCAGGATCGATGAAGTGATATCTCCGCCGACACCGGCGCCCAGGCTCGGCAGGTTTCCGCTGCAGCCGGCGGTAGCTAGGCAAATGGCGGTGAGAGAGGCGAGGCGCGCCACTGCTGGAGCCAGACGCCTTAAAGCAAGCGCCAAGGCGATCTCAGGGCTGGCGATTTGCCGACATCTGCAATTTGGGAACGTTGCCAAGGTTGCCGCCTGTGTTGCTCACCAATTCCGGCTTGCGCGCAAACTCCCGCAAATGGGAGTGACGACGGAGCACGCCGAAATGTGGCGACGACATGGCACCGCTGCCGCCTGTACGTTAAAGCTTGTCGGCTTGATTCTTCAATGTCGCGATGACGCTGCCAGCCAAAAGTGCGGCCAGCGTGATGTCGCTCGACATGTCTTGCGGGACTGTAAGCTGCAGGAGGCTTGGCAGATGGCCATCTTGCGAAGCTCGGCTGAGACAATGCCGCGCCCGGCCAACGCGTTCAGTTGGCCAAGCGGTTCATCTGTCCAGCGGGCTGCCCGGGAGCGGCGGTCAGCTCGAGATCAATTGATTGTCAGATTGTTTGGGCGCGTGCCGGGGCCAATCGCGCGCGTCTCGCCACGGCTCTGCACGGCGTCCGCCTCGTCCAGCTCGGCAACGGCATCGTCTCGTTCGGCGACAGCGGCATCGAGCTTTTCTTGCAGTTCGCTGACGGATGCCAAGAGATTTTGCCGGCGCTGCTCGGCGCTCCGGGCAAAAGTTGAGTACGCGAAGTGTTGCGTGTCGCGAACGCCGGTACGCTCTTCCTCTGCCTTGACCTGCAATTCAAGATCGTAGGCCATTCGCTCGAATTCGTGGATCATTTGTTCGAGGTCGGTGACCTTACGCTTCTTTTCGTCTGCCTCGAAACGCTTGGCGCGTAGCGCTGACTCCCGAGCCTTCATGTTCGATACCCCTGACATTGTCGAACTCTGGCCTATCTGGATCAAAATACATGCCAGACGAGCTAACCCATTCGATACAATTTACTTTGTACAAAACTGTTCATCGTTGCAAGCCGTTCCGCCATCGACGTTCAGCTTGTTTGCCGGCTTGTTCGGCTTGGGTGGAATGTCGCAGATTGGCGTAAGGTTGCGGTAAAGCCACAAGATACAATTGTCTGTATTTGTAAGTTTTCGTGGAAGGCCGCCGGCGGGCTATTGCCCTTTGGCTGGCCTGCGAATTCTGGTATCTCTGATTCGTGTGAGGGCATGGACTGGGCCGGTCACCGGGGGATCATTCCTTCAGGGGTGGTGGTGACGGCGAAATTTCCAACAACAGTTGTGTTTGCAGCGCGCGATCTCACGTCGCGCGCATTGCCATCCATTGGCGTACATTGTTCCTGGGTGGCGGTAGTTTGCCTGCCCGGTCAGGTTGGTCGTGTCGCGTGGTTAAGCTTTCCAATAATGAAACGAGTGCCCGGCTCTGGCTCTCGCCGTAAGCGAAAATTAGGGTTTGTTAATCTTTGCCCCCTAGTTTCCTAACGATCGCTTGGCAGTGCAGCGCTGCGTAAAGATGCGAAATCCGAGGCAGCGGGTCGGTGTTCCGGCCGAACGAAGAGGAATGATATGCGGGTCCTCCTGATCGAAGACGACAGCGCAACAGCTCAAAGTATTGAGCTCATGCTGCAGTCAGAAGGTTTTAATGCCTACACGACGGATCTGGGTGAAGAAGGCGTTGACCTTGGGAAGCTCTACGATTACGACATAATATTACTGGATCTTAACTTGCCCGACATGAGCGGGTACGAGGTCCTGAAGACGCTTCGCGTAAGTAAGGTATCGACGCCCATTCTGATTTTGTCCGGTTTGGCGGGGATAGAGGACAAGGTGCGTGGGCTCGGGTTCGGAGCTGACGATTATATGACGAAACCGTTCCACAAGGACGAGCTCGTTGCCCGCAT
>CAZWCL010000005.1:0-15172 GCA_964632265.1 uncultured Hyphomicrobiaceae bacterium
ACGGCCGAACAGCTGGACCGAGATATAGCGCTGTTTGTCGTTCGCTTTAGCCACTCCAACGCCGATCTCGGTCACGAGCGGGTCAGACATGGCTTTGCGATGGGGTGGTGAGCGTTTCCAGCCGTCAACGGCGCCGCGGGCGAGTTGACGGACCTTGAACCCGCGCGTGTCAACGTTGAGGGCCAGGTTTTCTGCGACGCGGCAATGCTTATAGCCGGCGGCAAGTGTACGGTCGGCAGGGCGCCGACCGTCTGCTGTGTGTGAAAATTTTCCAGTGCGCGCCAGATATTTTGCGTATTGTCTGGCTGCCTTGTCGAGGGTCGAATTTCTGCGGAGCGTGTCCAAATCATGCTCGCGCCGAAAATCATTCGTCATCTCGACGATAGCTGCCTCGGTTGGGGGGAGATCTGGCGTCACTGGCGAACGATCCCGCTTTCAGGAATGGGAGTCTCTAGACTGAGGAACTGCGCGTTAGGCTACAATGTCTGACGGCAGAAATGAGGTCCAGGCGTGACCGTTTTTATCTGAGAGCTGTCATCCGCCGTTGGTTTTGCTGCCGGTGAATAGGTTTTGCGCGCTGAATTGGGGTTTTGCCGGTTTTTGGGTCCGGGCGGTTGTTCGCCCCATCGTGCGACTTGCCCGCGGTTGCGCGCGTCGTTGAGAGTTGGTGCGCGCTGCAGCGCGCCGCCTTAAGTTTTTGCGCGCGCTTCGGCGTCCGCTTTTGCCGACGCATTTATGGAAACGAACCCGGGGGCCGTTATCGAGGTGGATATGGCGCATGCCACAGCTGTAAGTGCCAACACCGCCGCCGTGGTTTTTCTTCAGCCAAGCAGCGACCTGGCGGTACTTGCCTCGTGGCGGGTGAAAATCGACCGCGCGGCAGGACGCGTGGAGACTGGGCCGGCCGGTGCCGGCGATACGCGCGCCTTTGCGGAAGGTGGAGATGATGCGGACGGAGCCGAACTTGGAGCGTATCTGGGAAAGACGAGACTTGAGAGTGCCGGGGAGGCATTTTTTGGCATAGGCATCAGATGAGGTGGCGCCGGTTACGCCGAGGAATGCGAGCGCCATGACGGCGGCGAACGCGGTACGATAAAACAAACGCATGGATTGTGATCCGTTGTTGTTGTCGTTTACGGACGGCCGCTGATACCCGTTGACCGGGCGGCGGACGCCGCGACGGCGGGTGAAAGCATGATTTATCCACAAGTTACAGGGGAGAGCGCAGACATTGCGTCAACAGAGCGCGGTTATGCTGGTTTGTGTTGCAACTCATCGCAGGTGCCATTTCAGAGACGGCCGCGGCAAAAGATGAACTGTGGCGATTGCGTCATTGAGCCGGGTGCGGTGCTCGGCTAACGGGTGAGGTTATGAGCGACAATCCGATTCTACCGGGCGACAGCCCAATCGAGCCCGTCAACCTGCGCGAAGCGCTGGAAGAGCGCTATCTGGCGTATGCGCTATCGACGATTATGCATCGAGCGTTGCCGGATGTCCGGGACGGTCTTAAACCCGTACACCGGCGCATCTTGTTTGCGATGCGTGAACTAAGGCTCAATCCGGATTCGGGTTATAAGAAGTGTGCGAAGATCGTTGGCGAAGTGATGGGTAACTTCCACCCGCATGGCGACCAGGCGATCTACGATGCCATCGTGCGACTGGCGCAGCACTTCGCAGTGCGCTACCCGCTGGTCGACGGGCAGGGCAACTTCGGCAACATCGACGGCGATAATCCGGCCGCGATGCGCTACACTGAAGCGCGTATGACCGAGAGTTCGATCGCGTTGCTCTCGGGCATCGAGCATGACACGGTCGATTTCCGTGACACATATGATGGCGCCAACGAAGAACCGGTGGTTCTTCCGGCGGCGTTTCCGAATCTCCTCGCCAACGGCTCGTCCGGTATTGCTGTTGGTATGGCAACCAATATTCCACCGCACAATCTGGAAGAGCTGTGCAACGCTCTTTTGCACCTCATCAAACATCCGAACGCGACGATCGAGAAACTTGTTGAATTCGTGCCAGGGCCCGATTTTCCAACGGGCGGGGTTTTGGTCGAGCCGGCCCAGAATATTCTGGAGGCCTATAAGTCCGGTCGTGGCGGCTTTCGGCTGCGCGCTAAATGGCACCGTGAAGATGTCGGACGCGGCCAGTATCAGGTGGTCGTTACCGAAATTCCCTATCAGGTGCAGAAGTCGAAGCTGGTAGAAAAGCTGGCGGATCTGATTACCGAGCGGAAATTGCCGCTGATCGGCGATGTGCGCGATGAAAGCGCGGAAGACCTTCGTCTGGTCATTGAGCCAAAGAGCCGAACCGTCGACGAGACCGTCATGATGGAGAGCCTTTTCAAACTGTCGGAGCTTGAAGTTCGTTTCGGGCTCAACATGAATGTGCTGTCGGGCGGCCAGATCCCAAATGTGCTCAATCTCAGGGACGTGCTCTGGCAGTGGCTCGAGCATCGTATTGAGGTTCTGGTGCGGCGTTCGCAGAATAGATTGAAGAAGATTGAGCACCGCCTCGAAGTGCTCGACGGGTACTTGATCGCATTTCTCAATATCGATGAGGTTATCCGTATCATCCGCTTCGAGGACGAGCCGAAGCAACAACTGATGAGCCGGTTTGAGCTATCGGATGTGCAGGCTGAGGCGATCCTTAATCTTCGCCTCCGTTCGCTATCCAAGCTCGAAGAGGTTGAAATCCGCGCCGAACACGACCGGTTAACTGCGGAGAAACTCGATATTGAAGCGTTACTGGCCTCGGAAGAAAAGCAATGGGAAGCGGTGGCTGGACAAGTACGGGAGGTGCGGGAAAACTATTCGAAGAAGACCGAAGTAGGCGCGCGCCGTACCGAAATTGCCGATGCGCCGGATATCGAAATCGATCTTGACCAGGCACTTATCGAACGCGAACCGATCACGATCATATTGTCGCAAAAGGGCTGGGTTCGTGCGCTGAAGGGCCACCAGGCAGATTTGAGCAAGCTCGACTTCAAGCAGGGCGATAAACTCAGATACGCGATCCACGCGCAGACGACGGATAGGATTCTGGCGTTCACAACGAACGGGAAATTCTTCACGCTGACGGGGGACCAGCTTCCTGGCGGGCGCGGTCACGGTGACCCGTTGAGATTGATGATCGATCTCGAAGAAAACCACGAGGTTGTTGAATTGTTCGTTCATCAGCCGGGGCGAAAGCTGTTGGTGGCTTCGACGGCGGGGTATGGCTTCGTTGTTGGCGAAGACGACGTTACGGCTTCGACGCGCAAGGGCAAGCAGGTGCTGAATGTTACGGCGCCTGATGAGGCGAAATGCTGTGTCCCGGCCGGTGACGGCAACATGGTCGCAACCGTCGGCGAGAACCGCAAGCTCCTGGTGTTTGGTCTGGATGAAGTCAACGAACTGGGGCGCGGCAAAGGGGTTATCCTGCAACGCCTGAAGGGCTCGGCGCTGTCAGATGTCCGCGTTTTCCAGTCCGGGCAGGGGCTGACATGGCTCGATGGGGCGGGGCGGACACACACGATGTCTCTCGCCGATCTCGAAGAGTGGCACGGCGTGCGCGCTCAGTCTGGCCGCGTTGCACCACGCGGTTTCCCGCGCTCAAACAAGTTCGGGCCGGCGTTTTGAGTTTTGCCGAAGCCTGAGCTGCCATCTCACTTCGAAGTTCTCGTCGCTGACGCCGGGTCGGCCTAGCGGCCGAAACTCGGTGGAGGGGGACGAATTCGCAGAATAACTCCAACCTGCGCTATCCGCCGCCGCGCGGTCTGGTCAGGCTTGGCCCGGTCTGGCTTAGTCCGGCGGCGCGCGAACGCCTATCCCTCACGCGGGATCGGTCTTTTCCTCCTCCTGCTTGAGTTCTTTCTTGGAGAGTTTTCCGATCATGGTTTTCGGCAGTTCGGCGCGAAACTCGATCTTGGTCGGCAGTTCGAACTTTGCGAGCTTTTCGGCCAGGAACTTTAATAGTTCGTCCTCTGTCGTCTTCTTGCCTTTGCTGAGCTTGACGAATGCTTTGGGAGCTTCGCCGCGGTATTCATCAGGGATACCGATCACGGTGACTTCTTCGACGGCGGGATGCTCATAGAAGACTTCTTCGATGCGGCGTGGGTAGACGTTGAAGCCGGAGGAGATGATGAGATCCTTGATCCGGTCGACGATATAAAAGTAGCCTTGTTCGTCCATCACCGCGACGTCGCCGGTGCGGAAATACTCCCCGACAAATGCGTTGGCGGTCTCTTCCTCGCGGTTCCAATAACCTTTCATGATCTGTGGCCCGGCGGCGCAGATTTCGCCCTCCTCGCCCTCGGCGACCTCGCGCGCGGGCTCGTCAATATCGCGCAATGACAGCCGGGTCTGCGGGAGAGGCAGCCCGATGGAGTTTTCTTTGACGGGGCCAATAAGCGGATTGGCCGTCAGGACCGGTGCGGTTTCGGAGAGGCCGTAGCCCTCGACCAGTTTGCAGCCGGTTAGCGCCTCGAATTTCGTTTTAACTTCGAGTGGCAAAGCCGCGCCGCCGGAGAAGCAGAATTTTAGCGACGAGAGGTCGTAAGATGCCAACTTCTGGTGATTGATGATCGCGTTGAAGAGTGTCGGCACACCCGGCATCAAGGTGGGCTTGGTCTTGTCGATCAGCTTGAGGGCTTCATCGAGGGCGAAGCGTGGCATGATGATCAGTTGTGCCGCATGGCTGATGCCGAAATTCATAACGACAGTCATCGCGAAGACGTGGAAGAAAGGCAGCACGGCCATCATCCGTTCTTCACCGTTCTGAAAGCCGGGAGCCCAGGACGCGACCTGGTCCACGTTGATGGTGAGATTGGCGTGAGTGAGCATCGCGCCTTTGGGCGTCCCGGTGGTGCCTCCGGTGTACTGAAGTACGGCGACATCGTTCACGGGGTCTATCTCGGCTGGGGTGAAGACGCCATCGTTGTCGAGGAGGTCTGCTTCGGCAACGATTTGATCGCGTATTTTGCTGCGCTTCGGCTTGGCGAGATCACCCGATTTCAGGACGCGGAAGGCGACTGATTTCAGGCCGGGCAGTAGTTTGGGGAACGATCCAACGACCGCGGTCTTCAGGACGCCGGCTTCGATGAGGGCCTCGATTTTTGGAAACAAGACTTCGAGATCAAGCGTGATCATGATCTCGGTCCCGCTATCTTCCACCTGGAAGCGTAACTCGTCGACCGTATAGAGGGGATTGAAGTTGACGACGACGGCACCAAGCTTCAACGCTGCGAAATAATGGACGATGAAGGTCGGACAGTTGGGCAGCATGAGCCCAACTTTGCTTCCTTTTTCAACGCCTTGGGCAGATAATCCCGCCGCAGCGCGATTAACCAAGCCGGCAATCTCTTTGTATGTAAGGGTGCGTCCGAGAAAATTTGTGCATATGTGATTTGGGAACGCCTCTGCCGCCGAGTCGAGTAGACTGGCGACGGGGCGAGCCTTGAATTTAGCGTGCCAATCTACCTGTTCGGGGTAGTGACGTAGCCAAGCGTGAGCTGTTTTATCGTTGGTGACCGTCATGGCGTTGGATTCATCCTTCGTCCTGGCGGCTTTGTCATTGTATCGCCATAAAGCCGTGTAAACGCGGCGCTTGGACCGCTTCGCTCTTGCGCTGCGCCGCCGAAGCGCCGCCGCGCCGACAGCACGATTCGAATGTGCCCCGAGCGCTGCACCGCGATCTAGACACACGTGGCGTCAGAAGTGAATACCAACGTGGGCGCTTGCGCAACGAGCGGTTCGGTGCAAATCGCATAATGGCGGACATCGATCGGCAAGTTTACTGTTTCGGCACGCTTATTGCGTATTTGTGGGCGCATCGCTGGTGGTGGGCATCGTGTGCGCGAGGGCGTACACTTGTTCCGTGGCGATGGGTGAATTAAGTGATAGGCTGCCAAGCCTTCGAAAATGCCGGACCGTCCGGTGGGAGATGAGTATGGACGAAGTCGCGACGAAGATTATCGACATCCTGAAGAAGCACGCGAAAGCTGAAGATGTCGCTGCGAACATGGACACGTCGACAGAGTTGTCAGCGCTCGAAATTGAGTCACTTGATCTCGCAATGATCGTCTTTGATATCGAGGACGCGTTTGGCATTGAAATCCCGTACAATGCGAACGAGGAAGATGCCGGCGATTTCAAGACGGTCGGTTCGGTGGTCGACAAGGTCAAAGGCCTGATGGCCGATTCAGGTTCCGGTGCGGCAAGCGCGAGCGCCTGAACGGGGTTAGCGGGCACGGGACGCAAGACGACTCGTGTGCCGTTGCCGACGATATGACAGCGTCTTTCAACAAAGCGTGCGCCCAGTGGCGGCTCGCAACTGGCGTGCGTGTATTTGCGCCCGACCATGGTTCCCAATCAGGAATACCCTAAATGTCGAAAGCTAATGGCAAGCGGCGCGTCGTCGTTACCGGGATGGGCGTCGTAACGCCGATAGGACTGAACGTCGAAGACTTCTGGCAGGGGCTCCATGACGCGAAATCAGGTGTCAGCGAGCTCGAGGGTTTTCCGCTCGACGACTTGAAGATTCTTATCGCGGCGCAAATCAAGAATTTTCAGCCGAAGGAGCACCTCAGGCACTTCAAGCGTGACAAGATCATCATGCACGCTGACCGGTACTCGTGGTTTGCCGCCGCCGCCGCGGACCAGGCGGTCAAGCAGTCCGGCCTCGAGGTGCCATTCGTTGATCCTTATCGGACGGCCTGCATTATTGGGTCGGGCGCGGGCGGGCTCGTAACCTACGAGAAGGCGTATCGGGATCTTTTCATCGAGAACAAGCGGGCGACACACCCGCTGACGTTGTTAAGGATCATCGGGTCGTCAGCGTCGGCGCATGTCGGGATTGAGTTCGGTGTCAAGGGCCCGACCTTTGCAACGTGTAGCGCGTGTTCAACCGCGACTCATGCTATCGGCACGGCGCGTGACTACATCGAAAATGGCTTGGTGGACGTGGCGATTGCCGGCGCGTCTGAGTCGGTCATCAATTATGGAACGATGAAAGCCTGGCAGGCGCTGCACGTTCTCTCGCCTGAAGGCTGCTTCCCGTTTGCCAAGAAGCGTAATGGGACAGTGCTTGGCGAAGGTGCCGGCGTTCTGGTGCTCGAGGATTATGAGCACGCCAAGGCACGCGGCGCCACGATCCTGGCTGAGCTTTGCGGATACGGTATGACGTCGGACGCGCAGGACATGGTCAACCCGGACATCGAAGGTCCGCGGGAGGCAATGCAACTGGCGCTCAATAATGCCGAACTGCCGCCGCAGTCGATCAACTACCTAAATGCACACGGTACGGCGACGACGCTTAACGATAAGAACGAAACCAATGCGATCAAGGCGGTGTTTGGCGATCATGCCTATAAGCTTGCGGTGTCGTCGACGAAATCGATGCACGGGCACCCGCTTGGTGCGGGTGGCGGAATCGAGGCTGTAGCCTGCATCAAGGCGCTCGAGGATAATTGGGTGCCGCCGACTGCAGGTCTGGATGAACCTGATCCTGATTGTGACCTCGACTACGTGCCCAACAAGGGGCGCGATCTCGAGGTCGACTATGCGATGTCGAACTCTTTTGCGTTCGGTGGGCTGAATGCCGTGCTGGTGTTCGGGAAGCCGCCGGCCTGAGGTCTCTATCGGGCCGATGGCGTTCAGCTTCCATGCGATGTAAGCGGCTTGGCGGTTCATGCGAACGGCTGGTAAACGGACCTCATGCCGACCAATTTTATCCGTCGCGATTTCGAGCGTCCCGGAAGGGCTATTCCGACGGGGCGCGGTCCGGGGTTGCGCGTTGCAAAGCTTACAGCGGGTCGCGTGGCGCTTCGTCTGGCACTCTTCGAGACACGCACGGCTGACGTCATCTGGCAGGGGCTGCCGCTCTATTCCATCGTCGAGACGTGGGGCGAAAGCATTCACTTCGAAACACCGTTGAGGACGGGCCGCGAACGGACGGCGAAGCTGAATGTTGCACCGGGGGATGTGTGCTTCTGGACGGAAGATGAACGCGTTGTGCTGGCGTGGGGGCCGACACCGATCTCACGGCCAGGTGAAGTGCGTCTGATGCGGCCCTGTAATGTCTGGGCGTCGGCGCTCGATCCGCCATCGGCGTTGAGCGTTGTCACGCCGGGTGAGAAGGTCACGCTTGTGCGGACCGATGAGCGCGTGGTCGCAGATGAGACAGCAACGGATAGAGCTTAATTGGGCTGTCATCGATGGGTCGCTTTACCTGGCTCAAGACGCCTTATTGTTATGCGCGTTAGGGGGAAGCTCGTTATTCACGCCAGTGATCGCCGATCCACGGCGTGGGGCGGACATGCTTGGTGAGACGCTGGCGCAAGGAGCGCTGTGGCCAGTGGCCGATGAGGGCGTCATCGGGGTCAGGTTTGCCGGTGAAGGCAACGATCCGTGCTTCGGAGGGGAGTGGTGCAGCGCGCAAGAAGTTGAGTGGCCAGCGTGGCAGGAGTGAATGTTTGAAGCTTACACACCATTGGGCCGGCCAGAACCTCATCTCGGGAATTCTGTCGGATATGTATTGCTGCTCGATCCGCCATTTGGCGAGAATGTCTTCCGGATCGGCGACGAAATCATCATAAATGTGGGCGTGCCGGCCAGCGTGAAACCGGAACACGGAGGTATTTCCAACGCCTTTTCCGGGTTGTGTCCAGTTGTCGATGGCGACGTACGCGCCCGGCTCAAAGTTGAAAAAATCATCGAGTGAACCGGTGATGACGAGGTCGAGATCGAGAAACAGCACGTCGCCTTCGAGATTTGCAAGCGGGTGCTGCCAGACCGACAACTTGCGCCAAGGTGTCCAGGCGACACGCTCAGGGATAACGATTTCAGGGAGCGGCTCGATCTCGACACCGTCGCCAATACCGGTGGCGTCGTCGGTGAAGCAGATGAAGCGCGGTGGCTGTGCCATATTGCGGGTGACCATGGCATAGAGCCGGTTGACGAAATCAGGCCCGTAACGTGTGCCCCATTTCATGCAAATGACGTTTCGTCGGGTCATGCCTGCTTCTCGCTCTATCGGGCGCTCTTCGTCCTGTATGAGCGGGATTTTCCGGCGCTTCAACCGGCTAGATCAGTTTGCTCGGCCAGCCATAGTCTTCGCGGGGGCCGTCGCCCAGCGTCTGGTCGATGAGATAGCGGGCGACGCGATCCGTGGCCGTGCGGGTCGTCGCGATTGTGTAGCCGCGTTTTGCGATATGTTGGCGCGTGGTGTCGTCCTTGGCCAGGGTACTCATTTGTTCGGCAACATCGGCTATGGTGGAGTAGGTGACGATGCCATCCTCATAGAGCGCGTCGAGACCTGCTGTCTCGTGGCAAAACGACAAAATACCGTTGCCGAGGATCTGGGTGATTCGGTCAGAGGTGTAGAGATGATCGACTGGTTCGGTATCGTCGAGGGGCAGGCTAGGCGACATCGCGGCACAAGTGAGTGTTTTCAGAAATTCGATGCCTTGAAGACGCGCGCTCTGCGCAATGCCACCGCCGGCGAAAAAGCGGAAATCAGGACTGAGCCGGCGCTTTAGTTCATCGATCTGACGGTTGCGGGTCTGGATACCGGAGCCCAAGAAAATTCCATCGAAATCAAGCGCGTCCCTTGGGATTTCTGAGACGTTGCGCACGGTGAGGGCTGGATCCACGGGATAGGGCATGTAGGCCAGGGTGCCGGCTGGCGCGCCTATGTTTCGGAGGGCGTCTGGGCCGGCGCTCGTGATGAAAGAGCGGTCCATATGCGCAGCTCGGCGGGCAAACGCTGCCATCGTGGAGGTGCGGAATAGCGCATCGACTGTGTATTGCGCAAGCTTGATGCCGGGGACAGCGTTGCGCAGGGCGGCGAAGGTATCGGCAGTTGTCAGGTCGGCATGGCCGAAGAGGACGAGGTGAGGCGCCACATTGCGGGCGGTGTCGACAAGTGCGCGGTTCATGGAGCGGCGCCCTAGCTTCTTGCGCCCGAAAAGGCTGCGCTCGCGGGCGGTGTCGCGATCGGAGAACGCAACGACATGGTAGCCTGCGCGGACGAGACCTGCGTACAGGACAAAGTTCACACCATAGAAGTGCGCGGTAGCCGATCGGCGGTCAAAATCAGCAACAAACAGAATGCGTGTGCCGGACATGAGCGGGGCACCTGACAGTCGACGCGCGTGGGCTCAGCGGGTCGGCACTTAAGAAAGTGCGAGTTCATCGGTTTCGGGATCGGGCGGGACGGAGACGTCGGCATTGTCTGCCAGGTTTCGGCCGCCATCTTGCAAGGGCGCGGGGCGTCCGAAACCGCTGATGGGCAGAGTTTCAATGGGACCCAGAGCGTAGTGGCGGTATTTATAGTTTTTGCGCACGTCATGGGCGGGATCGATCAAGCGCACGAGGTCGGTGGTTAGGCGCTTGACGATACGCTGCGCCTTCTTGACATCGACCGGATTGTCCCTGGGCAGGAGCCCAGCATCCAGCGGCGAGCGGGGGGCGAAGCACATGTGCAAACATCGGCAATCCGACGTCTCCCAGGACTCGTGATGCCAGAAATTATAAGCATGGCCCCAGTGATAGCCGGTCTTGAAGACCATGTCTTTACCGTGCAGGCGCTCGTGATTAGGCTGATGCCAGGACTTGATCCCCGCGAAGTTATAGAGCTTGGTGATCGAACGCGCGGCCGGCTGAATGTAGCCTGAGACCTTTCCGGCAGCGAGGTCGAGTTCGCGTGTGTGGACGGCGTGGCCGAAGATTCGCCAATAGTCGTCGAACTCGCCAGCGAGGATTCTGGGCCTCAGGCGGGCGAGAGCGCCGGCGTCGTAGATCTCGTCGCCGTCTATTCCGAAGACCCAGGTGGGTGTATCGGCCAAATGTTCGACGTGATGATGGGTCCGATTGGCGTCGGGGACCTCGAGGACGTGAACATGCGGAAACCTTGCGGCAATGGTCCGGATGATCTTGCCGGTTCCGTCTTCCGACTGGTTGTCGAGGACGAGAATCTCGTCACAGAAATCTACGACGTTGCCAAGCGCCCATCCGATGAAATTTTCCTCGTTCTTCACGAGGCAGATGCCGACGATTTTGCGTTGAGTCATAAATCGACGTCCCGGAAACTTCCATTGCGAGATGTTATCATATTTTTACTGCAGCCAGAGAGTTTAGGGAACTTTTGGCGCGCAGCGTGGCCGGTCAGCCGCAGACATGGATGGCATAGACTCGGATGCAACGCCCCCGGGTTCCGGGGCGGACATTGTGATGTTGGTAGGCCCGGAGGGACTTGAACCCCCAACCAGACGGTTATGAGCCGTCGGCTCTAACCAATTGAGCTACGGGCCCTACCTTTGCAGGCGTGCGCCTGGTAGCTGCAGCCTGCAAGCGCCAGAACATAGATTTCCACATCCAACGATGCAAGTTATGGTCGAAGCGAAAATGCAGATTGCATGAGCCGTTTCGTTCGCACGGTCGCACCGTTGACGGATAACGTGTTCGCGTGATGATGCAACAAAACAATCTCCGGGAGAGTCCCTTGCAAGCCGTAATCTTCGATCTCGACGGCACGCTCGTCGATAGTGCTGCTGCGATTTGTGAAAACGCGAATGTTGTGATGAACGAGTTGGGGCTGGATGAACTCTCGGTGGCGGAGACCAAGACGTATATCGGCCACGGTTCGCGGCGTTTTCTGGAACAGGCGATGACTGCGCGCGACCAACCGGTGGACAGTCCCGACTTTGAGAAAGCCTTCGGTCGGCTGCAAGAGGTCTATGCCGGTCAGCCCGGCGAGGCAAACCGTCCCTTCGATGGTGTGCAGGACGTTCTCGCCGCGCTTCACGGACGGGGCATCGCACTTGGACTATGCACGAACAAGCCGGCCGCACCGACGCGCCAGGTCGTCGAGGCGCACGGCTGGGTGGCCATGTTCGGGGCGGTGGTGGCTGGGGACGATCTTGTGCAAAGGAAGCCCGACCCAACCCCATTGCGTACCGTTATTGCCCGACTCGGGGTGGAGACAGCCATATATATCGGGGACAGCGAGGTCGATGCGCTGACCGCGGCGGCAGCAGAAATACCGTTCGTGCTTTTCACAGAAGGGTACAGAAAAGGCCCTGCCGCCGATATCAAGGCGCAGGCCAATTTTGGGCGGTATGACGAACTGGATCGTGTGCTCGCGCGGCTGGTATTGTCGTGAGTTTACGGTTCGATGCCGGTCGCTTCCGGTGTGTGCCGTGGCTTTGCCGCATTCAGTGGCGTGACTAGCGTCAACTTTGCGGTAGTGGGAGATGACGATGAGCCAAGCATATAAGTGGTTTGATAAGGCGGCGGTTGCCGGCGTAGTCGGGTTGGGTCTGGTTGCGATCGCCACAACGGCGGCCGCGGACACGGTGGAGAAGCCACGTGCAATCACGATTTCTGCTTCGGGGTACGTGGACGCTGCGCCGGACATGGCGCGAATAAACGTTGGTGTCGTCACGGAGGCCAAGAGCGCCAAGGCAGCGCTCAACGAGAACTCGGAACTGTTCCAAAGCGTTCTCAAAGCCATCCGGGATCTCGGGATACAAGGGGCGGATATCAAGACCGCGCAGTTCAGGGTCAGCCCGGTCTACGCCCGGCGGAAGTCTTCGCCGCGCCACGGAGCCCGCGAGATCGACGGGTTTCGGGTGGTCAATTCCGCGATGGTGACAGTGCGGGACCTCGACAAAACCGGGGTCGTGATCGACAAGGCGACGACTGCTGGCGCCAACCGGATCGGGGCCATTTACTTCGAAGTTTCAGGCAGAGAGCACAAACTCGATGCAGCGCGCGAAAAAGCCATGGCTAATGCGATACGGCGTGCGGAGCTTTACGCGGCGGCGGCGGGCGCATCACTCGATGAGGTGATGTCCATCAACGAGAACGTTCGCCGTGGTGGGCCGCGACTCGCGCAGATGGAGGCGCGCAGTTCGATGGCGTCATCGACACCCATCGAACCCGGCGAGCAGCGTCTGGGGGTCACCGTCAATGTGACCTGGCGTCTAAAGTAACGCCGGGCACTGAGCGGCTGGGGCGAGTGAAGCTCAGAGTGTTCTAATCCAGAATTGCATGGGATGTGAAATTTCCTCGTTGCCGCCAATTTCCTGCCAGTCATACGTCCCGATCATGCCGTCCACGGGCCGGTAGCCGCGCTTGATCCAGAATGCATCGAGGGGGCGGTAGCCTGGTGGACGGCGCGGGTCTTGTTCGCTGCGCACGACCCCGCAGAACGCGATGTCGGTGAACTGGTTCCCATCGGTGCCCATTTGGTCGTTCAGCGCGCGCGCATGAGCCTCTCTGGCGTCGAAGAAGCGGTGTCCGATGCCTTGGCCTCGATATTCGGGAAGGAGGACGGATTCGCCGCAGTAGTAGACGCGGGCAGGATCGTAGCCGTGCTCGCTAAAGAGGGGCGCGAAGCTGTGAGTGTGGCCGTCGAGGGGGGCCGACGTTGCGGCGCCGATCATCCGGTTTGCTTCATAGGCTGCGACGATGCAGGCGCGCTCGCACTGGATGAATGTCTCCAGATATTCGGCTTCGTATTTTGCGTCACCGGCATAAAGGTAGGGCCAGTCGGCAAACACAGCGATGCGCAGGCGGGAGAGATCGTCGATCGCGCCGGTCATGTCTTGGCCGACCAAGGTTGAGATAGAGACGGTCATGAGATATCCCCGGATTTCGGGCCCAGGAGAATTTGAGCGGCGGCCTCGGCCGAAGCCTGGAATGCCCGAAGATCACGCGATAAGTCTGCGGGCGCGCTGCCGAGCGCGATTGGGGCGCCGCTCTCGCTGACGGCAATCGCGATCATGAGGTTTTCGGCGAGCCCGAAGTTCTCGATTTCGACATCGGCGGCATCGAAGTCATCCGGGGCTGGGCCGCTTCGACGGGTTAGAGCCGCGCGTTCGGCGTAGCAACGGGCCGAGTTGGTGTAGGCGAATACCGGGCGGCCCAGTGCGCGGATGAAGCCGATTTCGTAGGCGGTGCCAGCGTCCATGGAAGCGCCGCGAAATGGTGTCAGATTGGCGATCGCGGCATCGGCGTGATGCATGAGGGCTTCGTTGGCGAGGCTGATCCGGCGGGCCTGTTCGACAGCAGGCAGGCCTGCGATGTCGATTTCGTTGTCGAGTGGAAAAAGTCCGACGAGTCCAAGGTTTTCGCAGATTTGGCGTTTGGCTTCTCCGATCTCACGCGCGTCAGGAAGAAATACATCGGGGCCCGCCAAATAGACGACGGGGCGGCCTTTTCCCTCGGGCATAGGCTCTGTCTTTCTTTGTTTCATCGAGCTGCCTCAACTTGACGGGACGCTGCTCAGTCGTTAGCGGCTGGCGTTGGGCTTTTTTCAGTGATGCGACATGACCAAAATCGAAAATCTCTTCACGACCAAAATTTATCGCAAGGTTCTCGGCGGGAAGGCGGTGCGGCAGCTCAATCGTGACCTTGCGCGTGTCTCGTGCCTATTTGCCGAAGAAGACACGGCCGGGCAAGAATGGAGCGCAGAGAAATACCAGGGGGGCTACACGTCATATGCATCGTTAAATGATCTCCCATGGCGGGCGCCCGAGTTTGCGCAATTGCAGGACCATATCGACAAGCATGTAGCCTCGTTTGCCGAAGAACTCGATTTTGACCTTGGCGGCGGCACGTTGAGCCTCAACAGCCTATGGGTCAATTTGCTTGAACCGTCGGGCAGTCATACGGGGCATATCCATCCTCATTCGGTGATCAGTGGTACGTATTATGTCGAGGTGCCGAAAGGTGCCGGGGCGATACGGTTCGAGGACCCGCGACTGGCGTTCATGATGGCGGCGCCGCCGCGCAGAAGACGGGCGCGACCGGAGAATAAGCCATTTGTTGGAATTGCACCGCGTGCGGGCATGTTGCTGTTGTGGGAGAGTTGGCTGCGACATGAAGTGGCGATCAATCATGGCGAAGAAAACCGAATAAGCGTCAGCTTCAACTATGGTTGGAACGAAGAGTGACGGCGGTTAGCGGCGTCAGGGCACGTTGCGCGAGCGGCGGGCGAAACACTAGAGTTTGCGCATGAATCAGAGCATCCCCAACAAGCTGCGTATCGCACTTGCACAGCTGAACAATCCTGTTGGTGACATTGACGGTAATGCCCGACGTGTCATCGAGATCTGGCGCACGGCGAAGGCGGATGGCGCCGACCTCGTGGTGTTTCCGGAGCTTTTCATCAACGGCTATCCGCC
>CAZWCL010000005.1:15182-21854 GCA_964632265.1 uncultured Hyphomicrobiaceae bacterium
CCCGGTCGTCGGAGACATTTCCGGCAATCTGGAGCTCGCGCGCGCCGCCCATCAGCGCGCAAGCCAGGCGGGCGCCGATATGCTTGTCCTGCCGGAGCTGTTCATCATCGGCTATCCGCCGGAAGACCTTGTGCTGAAGCCGGCATTTGCAAATGCGTCACGGGCAGCTGTTGAACAATTGGCGCGGGATACGGCTGACGGGCCGGAGGTATTGATTGGGGCGATCTGGCCTGAGGGGGGCAAGCTTTACAATGCCGTTGCCTATCTTGCGGGCGGACAGGTGGAGGCTGTGCGCTTCAAGGTCGATTTGCCGAATTATGGTGTTTTCGATGAGAAGCGGGTGTTTGAGCCGGGACCGCTGCCGAGTCCGATCAATGTGCGTGGTGTCCGGATCGGCGTGCCGATCTGTGAAGACATCTGGACCGAAGAGGTGACGGAGTGCCTGGCGGAGTGCGGCGCCGAACTTCTTATTGTGCCGAACGGGTCACCGTTCCATTGGGACAAGTCTGACGTGCGTTTGAATGTCGCCGTTTCGCGGGTCGCGGAGACCGGGCTGGCGCTGGCCTACGTCAATCGGATCGGTGGCCAGGATGAACTGGTATTCGACGGTGCGTCGTTCGTCCTCAACGGCGACGCCAGTTTAGTGCATCAGGCGCCGGCGTGGCGTGAAACGATCATGATGACCGAATGGGAGCGTGCGGCGGACGGCTGGCGATGTTCGGTGGGAGATAAGGCGCTGGTTGAAGAGGGCGATGCGGCGGCTTATGCGGCATGCGTTCTGGGGCTCAGGGATTATGTGGATGGCAATGGCTTCCCCGGTGTCGTGCTCGGTTTGTCGGGGGGCATTGATTCGGCGCTGGTGGCCGCGATTTCGGTCGATGCGCTGGGCCCGGACAGGGTCCACTGCATCATGCTGCCCTATCGGTATACCTCGGAAGAGAGTCTTTCAGATGCCGCCGCGTGCGCGACGGCGCTGGGTATGCGCTATGACACGATCGCGATCGAGCCGCCGGTCGTTGGTTTCCTGGACGCGCTTGGCGACATGTTCGAGGGTACCGATAGCGGGGTCACCGAGGAAAACCTGCAGAGCCGGGCGCGCGGCACGATCTTGATGGCCGTGTCGAACAAATTTGGTTCGATGGTGGTGACGACCGGGAATAAAAGCGAGATGTCAGTCGGTTACGCTACGCTTTATGGTGATATGAACGGTGGCTTCAACCCGATTAAGGATCTCTACAAAACAGAGGTCTACCGGATTGCCGCATGGCGAAACGAGAACGTGCCGGAGGGCGGCATGGGGCCTCGCGGCATCGTCATACCTCCGAACATCCTGACGAAAGTACCGACAGCGGAGTTGCGCGAAAATCAGACCGATCAGGACAGTCTACCAGAGTATGATGTGCTCGATGATATCCTGAGATCACTCGTCGAAAAGAAAGAGCCCATCCCGGATATCATTGCGCGCGGGCATGATCCTGAAACCGTAAAGAAGATCGAGCGGCTGCTTTATATAGCCGAGTACAAGCGGCGGCAGGCGGCACCCGGCGTGAAGATTTCTGAGCAGTATTTCGGCCGGGACCGGCGCTATCCGATCACGAACAAATTCCGCGAGAAACTGCCGTCGTGAGGTCTGCCGTTAGCGTGCCGTGAGGGGCCATACGCAAAGTACGGTCAGGTGTCTAATGACGACCAGTCAAAGCCCAACTCATCGTACAGGTGAGAGTTTGTCAGCCGGTCTTGATTGGGCTGTTGCCGATGAAGATGACGTCGCAGTGCCGGGGGCAGCCGCGGCTGACTGTGCCTGCGGCACGTATTCGGTTTGCTTGCAGGAGCAGCCCTGGACGAATTCCTTGCGGTATCGGAAAGCCGTGTTGAGCGCGGTATAGGGTTGTTGAGAGCGGTGCGAGACCATCTGTTCGACCGAGCCACCGGGGTTTTGGTGGAAGTAAAGCTCCGTCGGCGCGGCGCATTTTGACTGGCAGACATCAACATCGCGCGGGAAATGATTGGGCAGCGTGGAAAAGCTCACAGGGAAGTAGTAGCCGTCGCACAATCTGACGCAAACCGTACGGTAGGTAGCGAAAGGCAGACCGCCGAACAAGTTGCCGGGGCCGCGGTAGCTGTCGCTTTCGTTGTCGTTCCAGAAGTTCGTGAAGGGGTCGCGGCGGCGCGCTTCCTGCTGGTAGTTGGCACCGCAGTTGTTGCGTGCGAGAGCACGGATGATCTCGTCCTGGCGATCGCGGGAGGAACCGGAATCGTAGCTGCGTATTTCAACGTTCAGCTCTTCGACGCGGCGGGCGGCCTGTCGTGAACGGCGGTCGAGACTGTTGCAACGGCGCGAGGGCCGGAGGCTGCGCGTAAACAGAAAGCTCTCGTAGCATTCGCGGCGTTCGAGTTCACGTTCGGCACGGCGCTGGTCACGGCGGGCCGTGGCCAGTTCGCTTTTCAGGCTTTGGAGCTTTTGTTGGCCGCCTGACTGGTTCTGAGCGTCCTGAGCCAAGCGTTGTTCGAGTTGAAGGCAGATCGAGCCGCCGTTGCCGGTGGCGCCCCCCGCCGATCCGCCCGGCGCCTGCTGGCGGTACTGACCGTAGTTGGGCGCTGGCTGGCGTCGCGGTTCGACGCGACGCGGTTCTTCGCGCGTTGTCCATGGCAGCCAGCTTTGCGCCGCCGCCCCCTGCGGAAGCACGCTCGGCACGGCGGCAGAGACCAACACCGCGCCCAAAGCCGTCCACCAGATTGTCCGTTGGTATGCCACGCTCTAGCCTAACCGGATCTGCCGAATTTTCCCTGCACCCGCCGCGTGCGACAGCTACGCAGAAGGTTAACCCCGTTTAACAGCACGACCGGGGTAGGTCGTCAATGCAGCGCAAATAGGGCATTTTGTTCTCGGGAAAGTGTACTGTGTGCATAGGGGCGTTTTGGCCGTTTGCAATGTGAAATTCTGCGTGGAATTTTCGAGACAAGGCGGATTTCACATGGAGCAAATATTATAAATCGTTATTTATCAATGAGATGGGATTTCATCGCCACGATTTTAGCGAAAGGCTCAATTTTTTACGGGAGGCGCCCGCCTTTCGCTTGACGCTTCAGCCGGCTGCCAGCATAAGCCCGTGTTCACTTCGAGCCCATTTTTCGATTTGGGTTGAGCCCAGGGCTTTGCTTCAAGTCCAGAGTTTCGCTTCGAGCCTAGACGGACGCGTGGGCACGGGGGATAAGCTCACGCAAGCCTTGATGCGCCTTGGGCGATGAACGGCTTAGAACTCTCAATCTGCCAATATTGCGCGGGAGGTCTGCAACGTGACTAGCGCTTCCAGCCAGCCGATCTATCTGACAGATACGCTGAGGCGGCAAAAGGTGAAATTCGAGCCGATCGATCCGACTAACGTGCGCATGTATGTGTGCGGGCCGACGGTCTACGATTATGCCCATATCGGCAACGCGCGCCCGATTATCGTGTTCGACGTGCTCTATCGATTGCTTTGCCATGTCTACGGGGCCGATCATGTGATGTATGTGCGCAACATCACGGATGTGGATGACAAGATCAACGCGCGGGCGGCACAGGAATACGCCGGGCGGCCACTGAACGAGGCAATCAACGAGGTGACGCAGCGCACGACAGCGCAGTTTCACACTGACATCGCGGCCCTGGGCGCGCTGGAGCCGGACATCGAGCCACGGTGCACCGGGCATATTCCGGAAATGATCGCGATGATCGAGACGCTGATTGCCAAGGGGGCGGCGTACGAGGCGGAAGGTCACGTGCTGCTCGATACAACGGCGGTGCCGGACTATGGGCAGCTTTCAGGGCGCTCGCTGGATGAAATGATCGCGGGCGCGCGAGTGGAAGTGGCGCCTTACAAGCGCAATCCGGCCGACAGCGTACTTTGGAAGCCGTCCACGGCGGAACAGCCTGGTTGGGAGAGCCCCTGGGGGCGGGGGCGGCCGGGCTGGCATATCGAGTGCTCGGCGATGGCAGGTAAGCATCTGGGCGAAGTGTTCGATATTCACGGCGGTGGGGTCGACCTGACGTTTCCGCACCACGAGAACGAACTCGCGCAATCGCGCGTCGCACACGGTACTGAGCGCATGGCGAATGTGTGGATGCACAACGGGTTCCTGCAGGTCGAGGGCGAGAAGATGTCGAAGTCGCTCGGCAACTTCGTCACGATCCACGAGTTGCTTGAGACGGAGGCCTTCGGGGGCCGGCGATGGCCCGGGGAAGTACTGCGGCTTGCGATGCTGATGACGCATTACCGTCAACCGATAGATTTCACCGTGAAGGGGCTTGAGGTTGCCGACAAGGTGTTGAGTGGTTGGTACCGTCTGGTCGGGGACGATATGGAGCAGCCCGGCGATGACGGTGCAGATGACAGTGCTGACTGGCGCCGGGATATCGTGGAGGTAGCACTCAGCGATGATCTCAATACGCCAAAAGCGATCACGATGCTTCACGTTCTGCACGATAGAGCGCGGGTCGGCGGCGCAGCGGACGATGCGCGCCGATTTCGCGAAGCCGCCAGGCTGTTGGGGCTGCTGGAGCGGACGGAAAGTCAGTGGCTGGAGGAACGCCGCAGCGGAGCGGAGGTCGATGAGGCTGAGATTGCGGCGTTGATCGAGGAACGACTGGCGGCGCGGGCGGTGAAGGATTTCGCGCGCTCTGATGCCATTCGCGACAATCTCGCCGAGCGCGGCATCGTTCTCAAGGATGGCAAGGACCCGGCGACGGGCGCGGCGATAACGACCTGGGAAATCAAGCCTTGAGGGTGGCTGGCGCCGAACGCCGCCAGGCGCCGTAAAGGGCGTAGTTCAGGATCTTGTTGGCGATGAAGGCGGCCGTGTAATCACAGGCATGCAATGCTGGTAAAGGGGCCAGCTCGACGACGTCGGCGCCGACTATCGTGCCGACATCGGCGGCAAGGCGCAGCACGTCCAGTGCGGTCGGGACGGAGAGCCCGGCGGGCGTCGGCGTTCCTGTTGCCGGCATTACGGCGCTGTCGAGGCCGTCTATGTCGAAGGTTACGTAAATCGTGCGGCCTCTGAGTGCTGAGGCGAGGGCGTCCCAGGACCATTCGGCCTGCTCATGGGCGTAGAAGAGTTGCACGCGCGCAGGATTTTGCGTGATGAAGGCTGCCTCGTCAGCCGAAAAGGCACGGATGCCGACGCCGACAACCCGGCAGGCGGCGAAGTCGAGGACGCGGCGCATGGCGGAGGCGTGCGAGAAGTGCTCGCCCTGGTAGCCGTCGCGCAGATCCGCATGCGCGTCGATTTGAAGGACGACGAGTTCACTGTGGCGTCTGGTGAAGGGGCGGATTGCGCCGGCGGTCAGGGCGTGTTCGCCACCGAGGACGAGGGGGAAGCGGTCCTGAGCGAGAACGTTTTCGACGAGCCCCTCAAGCTGATCGAGGGCATCGGATATCGACGATTTGATCGGCGGCGGGGCAACCGTCGCGATGCCGAACTCCCGGTAGGGCTCACACCAAAGTTCCTCGTCGAACAATTCAAGCTGCTGGCTGGCGGCAAGGATGGCTTCGGGGCCGTGCGCCGTGCCGGCGCCATAGCTGACGGAGGCTTCTAGGCCGAAGGGGATGATGACGGCGCGCGCCTGGTCGGGGGCGTCGGCGCCTGAACGGTCCGGGTCCTGAAAGCCGGCGGCGGGAGGCAAGTAGGACAATGTGGTCATGGGTTGTTCTGGTGGTTTTTCTGCGCCTGCGCGGCGGCATGGGGGACGAGGTTTAGGGAGGCTCAGTAGCCGTCGCTGTACATCGTATACATCGGTTCATCGTCAAGGATGATGTCCAGGTAGCGGCCGTAGCCATTAAAGCCGCCGCCGATGGCACGACCGTAGGCGCCCATGTTCCCGATCTCAATATAGTCGCCTTCGGCAATTGATTCGGGCAGCATGAACGGCCCTTTCATATGATCGATTGAATCGCAGGTCGGCCCCCAGAACTGGAAGTTTTCAAGGCGTTCACCTGGGCCGGGGTCGCGGTTGGCGAGGCGAACGGGATAGACGAAATCGAGATGTGTCGCGTCGAACAAGGCGCCATAACCACCGTCATTGATAAAAAGTTCGTGGCCGCGGCGGGCGTCGACGCGAACGATCAGGCTTTCAGCCTCGGCGACCATCGCGCGGCCGGGTTCGCAGATCAGACGGCAATCGTGCGATACGGGAAGTGCGTCGAATGCCTGCTTGATTGTGGTCATGAATTCGGACAACGGGGCGGGTTCGCTGGCGCCGTAGCGGACCGGAAAACCGCCGCCGACGTCGACGGCATCAACAACGACACCGGCATCGATAATGTGTTGGCGGATCGTCGCGAAGGCGAGATCGTAGGCCTCGGTCGTAATGGTTTGCGATCCGACGTGGAAGCACAGACCCAACGTATCACAGTGCTGGCGGGTGACAGTCAGAAGGTCGTTGGCGGCCTGGCCAGTGATGCCGAACTTGCGTTCGAGGGGCAGGGAACTGTTGCGTGAGGGGACGGTGATGCGCACGAACAACTCGAGATCATCGGCGGCGTTGGTCTCTTCCATGATCTTGGCCAGTTCATCCTCGGTGCCCTGATTTTCGCCGCCATGGGCGTCAACTCTATTTTTTTTTTAATGATACGGCTACCATCGAGATCTACACGTACTGACACACTCTTTCCCTACACGACGCTCTTCCGA
>CAZWCL010000006.1:0-21627 GCA_964632265.1 uncultured Hyphomicrobiaceae bacterium
GCGGCGTCATCGCCCAGAACTGAACTGACGAAAGCCGCAACGTGCCGAAGCCGAGTGCCATTACGTCGTCCCACGGAAAGGGCGAACGCCACTGCCCACCTCCCCGGGGGCGGCAGCGTCATTGGTCCCGGCACCGGCCACTTCGCCACTGTCAGCCGCATCACCAAACGTCGCCTCAAGCAAGCGGACAACAACCCCGAAGGAGCCAGCCGCCCCGCCATCCGATCGCATCGTCCCCACCTCCGCGTCATCGATGTCATGTCCCGCGCCGCGCAGCCCCGCACCAATGATCGCGATCGCATCGGATGCACTCAGTCGGCCACCTTCGAATCGTGTCGCCAGCGCCGCCATGTCCGTCTCACCGAACGCGCTCTCAAGTTCCGCCAACGCCCCCAGCGTCAGACAAAGACGGTAGTCGCAACCGTCGAACCGCGCGGAAATCTCACCGCGATGTCTATTCGCAATCCCCATGCTCTCAGCCCTTTCCGTCATGCTGCCACGAAGGCCAAAAGCCCCGCCGATTCGACCGTGATCTCGAACGTCACTTCGCCGTCATGCCGTCCCGCAAACTCATACGAAGTCACCTCGAACGGCCCCGTCAAGGCGCCGAAATCCGGAACCACGATTTGCCAGTCCACAACTGTGCCGCCGAAAAACGCTTCGCGCACCAACGCGTCCGAGGCCGCATCCTTGAAGACCCCGCCGCCGGAAATCCTCGCCGCCCGGACCCCGGCGCCGACCAGGAGTTCGCGCCACTGTCGGGCCGATTCCGAATGCGTCACATCCACCGTCTCGGCATTGAACACGATCGATCGCGCCCGCAAGCCGGCCACCGTCTCGAATGTGCCTTGCCCATCGCTGTCGATCTTCAACAGCAGGTCCTTGCCCTTCTGCGCCGCCATCACTCACTCCACTTGATTGTTCTCAAACGACCGGCTCGCTCAGCGCCCTGAAGCGCACCAGTCCGCGCAACCTCTCGCCGTCTTCTTCCCGTCGCACCTCGGAATAGTCGTGCCTGAGCGACACCAGCCGGTGTCCGTCTAGGATCAGCGCACGCTCATGCAGCGCGGCCCTCAGCGCCTCCATGATCGCGGCCGCCCGTTTTCGCCCGCGCGCCGGCGTCCACACCATCAGCGTCATCACGTGCTCATGCGCGTCCTCGCACCCCGTCGACCAGTCCCGTACTTCGCTCGTGCCGAACGTCACGTACGGCAACGGCGTGCGCCGCGGCACATCATCGTAGACGTGCGGCCCACCGAGCGCCTGAATGACGCCCGTATCATTCGTGACCGCACTCCAAACCGCCTTCTGCAGCGCCCAACCTGGCTCACTCATGGCCAAAAATCCTCGATCATTTCCGCCAGCAAATCACCCGACCGTCACTTCGCCTGCTCTGCGTGCCGCGGTCCCGCGCACGCGCCCTCATCACAAACTGGCTTCCTCGCATTCGCAGATCAGCCACTCGTCCCGCCCGCTGACGTTCACCGCGTAACGCACGTTGAACGGCCGCCCGCGGTGGATGATGCGCATGTCGGGTGCAATATCCGCGCGCCAGCGCATCCGCACCTCGTGCGTAATGCGCCCGCCCAACTGATCGCTTTCGAAAACTTCGCGCCCGGACTTCGGCACGACCTCGGCCCACACGTTTGCAACCGTCGCCCAGGTCACATCGCCGCCACCACCGTCGTCCGCCGCACGCTCCGGCTCTTCGACGGTCACCCGATGGCGCAGCGCCCCCACTCTGAGCGCCGTACGCCCCGTCCGGCTGACGCTCCTCATAGCCGAACCTGCCGGTAGGCCATCAGCAGCTCGGACACGGTATCCGGCACACGTGTTGCGAACCCGCCGACGTTGACCGGGTTGCGCACCTCATACCAATGGGCGACCAACAGTTTCAGCGCCTGGCGTATCGGCTCCGGCACATCGGCCGCGGCGCTGCCATAGCCGGCGGTGAAGTCGATCTCGATCCCGGCTAACCGCCGGCCGGGCTTCGGCAGAGGCGCCCCAACCGGCCCGAGCCGCCCACTCGCGGCATCAACCGTATAGTCGGACGCCGAGATAACTGTCCCCGTGCCCTGCGCGTCACGCAATGTGATCGCCGCGACGCTCTGCATCGGCCGTATAGCAATGCACACAACGCCGTCGTCCGGCCAGCAATCCAACGTTGCCCGCCAGCTCTGTGTCACCAGCGCCAGCCCAAGCGCCGCCTCGATGTGTTCACGAGACGTGCGGATGAGCGTCGCGAGGTAAGCATCTTCATCCTCTCCATCGAGGCGCAGGTGTGCTTTCGCATCATCGAGCGCGAGCGGCTCTACCGCCGGGCCGCTTAGCAGCGTCAGTCGCATGGCAAAATTCCATTCTTGGTGGCTTGGGTTTCAGGGCATTGCGCGGCCAAAAAAACACCGGGGCCGACGCTGCGCCCTGATCGCGCGTCGCACCCCGGTGCCAGTCCGGCGCGCCGCCGCCACTCGGCGCGCCAAACGCTGCGGTCAAGGAGGAAGACCGCAGCGATCACATCTCAATCCGTCCCTTCGGCCCTACAGCGACCGAACAGTCGGCATGAGGCAAGCTACGCCCCGAACTTCAGGAACTTGATCGCGTCGAAATCCTGCACGCCGCCACCGACACGTTTCGTCGTGTAGAACATGACGTAGGGTTTCGCGGAGTAGGGGTCCCTGAGCACCCGGATGCCCACCCGGTCCACGATCAGGTAGCCCCGCCGGAAGTCACCGAACGCTATCGCGTTGGCATCCGCAGCCATATCCGGCATGTCTTCTGCCTCGGCGATCGCGTAGCCCATCAGTGTCGGCGCCTGGCCCGGCGCATGTGCCGGCTGCCACAGGTAGTTGCCAGCACCGTCCTTGAGCTTGCGCACTGCCGACTGCGTTGCCCGGTTCATCACGAAGTGACCATTAGCCCGGTAGCCGGACTTCAGCGCATAGACGAGATCGATGAGCACATCGGCCGGCTCGGACGCTGGAAAATCACCCGCGACGCCCGTGGGTACCGTGCCGATGTTGCCCCAGCTCCACGAAGCGTTGTCGACCGTCGACACGCTCATGAACCCGGTCGGCTTATTGATGCCGTCACCGGTCACAAAGGCCGCGCCTTCCTGCTCGGCAAATGCGGCACGCACTTCATCTGCGATCCACTGGTCGATGTCGATCGCCGCATCATCGAGCAACGACTGCGTCGCCGACGGCATCGCATAGAGCTCCATTGTAGGGAACGACAGCTCCGCCAGCGTCGGCGAACCCGTTTCGGTGCGTGGCGCGCTTTCACCAACCCAACCCGTTGCCGCACCGGCCACCGCAAACGGTTTCTTGAGCACCGTCCCCGACACCTGCCGGACACCTGCGATCGCACGGATCGGCGAGATGTCCCTGAGCGAGCCATTGATTGCCGTCTCGGTTTCATCCGGCACGAGATAGCCACCGTCCGTGTCTCACCCAACCGACAGCGCCTTGCCCTCGAGGGCGCGCAGCCCGACCGTTTCCCCGGCCCTGACGTACCCGTCGAACGCTGATTTATGCTGCAACGCGGCGCCGCTCATCGTCCCCTCGCCACGCCCGCCAATCGCCGGCCGGCCGGCCTTGTGCGCCAACTCATCAACGACACGCTTTTGCTCATCGATCGCCTGGTCGATCCGGCTGAGCTTGTCGGTCGTCACGACGTCCACCGAGAACCGCTTCTCGATCTGGCCGAGCCGCTCGTCGTTGGTTTCCTTGAACGCCTCGAAAGCCCGCATGAAATCCTCGAACGCACCCGCGACGTCCCCGTCAAGCGCCTTGTTTTCCATCTCGTTCACTCTTCACCTCTAAAGTTTGCAATTGGCTGCCCGTTCAATGGCGCACGCCACCCGGCCCCGTCCGCATCAGACGGGCGGCCTCCGCGATCTGCGCTATCAGCAGGCGCCTGAGTGTGGAGCTCTCACTCGCATCCCGCAGAGGGTCGAGCCCCTTGAGGCCATCGCGCACCACCGCACGAGCCTCGGAACGGGTGAACCCAGCGTCCTGCGTAAGCCACCGTTCAAATTCACGGGCCGTTGGTACAGCCCGTTTTCGATAGACACCCTTGACCCGCGAGACCCGTGCCTCCGGCATCATGGGGAATGTCACGATCGAAATTTCCCAGAGGTCGACCTTGCGCAACTGCCGCACTCCCGTGCGCTTGCTGCGCTTGCCCTGCTCCGCGCGAAAGCCGATCGACAATCCATCGAGCGCGCCCGCCTTCATGAGCGCATGAACCTCGCGTGCCTTGGCGACATCGAGCATCAGCCGGCCGCGCACGAACAGGCCCCTCGCATCCTCGTAAATCTTTTCCCACACGCCGAGCGGTGTGTTGGGCTCATGCTGAAACAGCATCCTGACGCCGGCCGCTCCACGCTCCTTGAGCGAGTCGCGAAACGCGCCTGGCATCACCACATCACGGCCGAGGTCCTGCCGGTTGAACACACTGGCGTAGCCCTCAAACACGCCGTTATCGTCCAACGTTTTGAGGTTCGAGGCGCAAAACTTCACCTCTTCGGCACGGTGCATAATTTTGTCCGCCGTTCGATCATTCGCCACCGCCCCGTTCTTGGTCCGCAAACCATCGCGCGCCGGCCCGATGGGCACCACGTTCTTTGCCGTCATACTGTCCTCGAATTTCGCCACACGCCGACGACCGGCATCCGCCACCGCCGCAATCACTCCGAGCCGTAGCCAACCGCCGCCCGCTTCTCGTCGTCACTCAAAAACGATGCCCCCTCGAGACGGCGCCACAGCGCTTCCCGTTCGGGCTGCAACGCGTCGACCCGGTCGAGGTCGAGACGCAACTCGGTACCATCCTCGAAAGCCGGCCCGAGCCACTGCTCGAGCGCCCGCGCGGTGCGTTCGCTCAGCGGCAGCACCGTCTGGCGCCAAAACGACCGGTTCGCTTCAGCGTAATTTGCGTAGGTGTTGTCGCCGGGAATACCGAGCAGCATCGGCGGCACGCCGAGCGCCAATGCGATTTCTCGGGCCGCCGCGTTCTTGATTTCGATAAAATCCATCTCGCGCGGGCTCATGCTCATCGCCTTCCAGTCGAGCCCGCCTTCGAGCAGCATTGGCCGGCCCGCATTGCGCGCACCCTGGAAGCTTTGCTCCAACTCCCCTTTGAGCCGGTCGAACTGCTCCCCCGACAAATGCCCGCCAGCCGTATAAACCAGCGCGCCCGAAGGCCTTGCCGCATTGTCGAGCAGCGCCTTGTTCCAGAGTGTTGCCGTATTGTGAATATCGATCGCGTGTGCCGCCGCCCCGACGGGGCTCAACCCATAGTGATCATCGAGCGGATGAAACAGCTTCGCATGCAGCACTTCATCGACACCAGGTATGACCTCGCCATCAAGCACCTGCCGCCGGCCATCGATTGTGTACTCAAACCCTGCCGGCCACCCGTCACGCCCCGGAATGACCGCCACACGATCGGGGCGCAGCAAATGCAATTCGCGCACCTGTGCCCCCTGCCCGACCGCCTGGACATAGACATTGCCCGAAACCAGTAACGTCCCGTACCAGCGCTCGAACAGGTCTGCTCGCGTCATTCCCGGTGCCGGCCGGTCAAGCAACGCCAGAAGCCCGCCCCCGTCCACCGGCGCACCATCCTGCACCGCTACCAGTTTCACCGATGCCGCCGCCTCCGCAATCATACGAATGCACCGGTAGGCGACCGCGTTGCGCATCATCGCCTCGCGCGCCTGCGCCTGATAGTTGCGCTCACTCCACGCCGGCCGCGCCAGTCCCTCGATTGCAAAAAGCGTCCCCGCGCTCTTCGCTTCGGTGTTTGCGCCCACACGCTCTCGCCCCGGCAGCCAAGCCGCCAGGTTCCCCAAAACACTCGCCATTCCTGTCTCCGGTGACTGAACTGATCTAAATAAGCCTGAGCCGTGGCGGCCCGGCCGGTTCATCGCTGACCGCCATCAACTCCGTCAGCGCCCACACCAGCGCATCGACCCTGTCGGGGCTTCGCCCGCCCGCGCGTCCGTTCTGGTCAAAAGCCAGCATCTCCGCCTCCAACGCCCTGAACTCACCCACGTGCGCCACACGCCCTTCCGCATAAAGTGCCGCAACCGGCTCGGCCCGCACCCACTTCGCACGGCTCGCACGCACCTTCGCTATCGGTGCTGCCGGCGCCAACTGTCGGATCACCGCTTCAACCAGATCGCCACCCTGATTGACCTCCGCCACGATCCGGTCGGCCTCGAACGTCTCGTAAGCTGCAAGCGCCGTCCGCGCCCATTCATTCGGCGCCACCCCCTGCACGGTTTCATCCGCCAACACATACGCGCGTCCCTCACGGTCCCGCCCGGCAACGATAATCCCGCAGGCATCTGCGTTTTCGCCACTCGTCACAGGCGGATCGACGCCAACGACGATGCGCGCCATCTCCGGCGCCTTGCGGACCCGCGCGTCCTCGATCCATGCCGTCTGCCACAATGCTCCCTTGAGCTCATTGATCATCTCGCCGTCGAGTTCCTGTCGGCCAAGCTCGGTTCCCGCATAGCGTCGCTCGACCTCTTCGAGAAATGCGTTCGCAAGGTTCACCGCATTGTCCTTCGTCCGCGTCCGGCTCATCGCCACGCCCGGCTGTTCCATCAGCCGCTTGAGCACCTGGTTTGCTCGCGGCGTCGTCGTCACTACCGCCCGCGGCAGGCGGCCGAGCCGCAGACCGAATTGCAGCATGTCCCACGTCGCCTGGCCCCGTCGCCATTTCGCAAGCTCATCGCACCACGCCGCCCCGAATTGAGGTCCACGCAATGCGTCAGGATCTTCCGCTGAAAAAAGCTGCGCGATAGCGCCGTTGGGCCAGACGAGTTCGTTGCGCGAGGCATAAAATTTCGGCCGCTCATCGGGCGGATGTACCGCGAGCAGGCCGGAAACCCCTTCGACCATCACCGCGCGTGCATCATGATAAGTCTCCGCAACCAGCGCGATCCGCCGCACCGGCTCGCCGGCAAACGGTGGGCGGCCGAGCGCCTGCGCCCTCACCCATTCCGCACCGGCTCGCGTCTTCCCGGCCCCGCGCCCGCCACAGATCAACCAAGTCCGCCACGCATGGCCTTCAGGCGGCAGCTGATCGGGCCGCGCCCAGTGCTGCCAACTGTACAGCAACGCCTCCGCGTAGCCCGGCGCCAGATCAGCCGTCAGCTCCAGCGCCGTCTCCCGCGTCAGCGCGTTTTCGTTCACGAAGTCGCGCAAGGCGCTCAGCAAGCTCTCGCCTGACGTCTTCGCTGTCGACATCATTTTCTGCCCCCCGGCGCTTGCCATCATCGTCGGCGCCAGAGCGCACGCTTTGGTCGAGCCCGACGACCTTCTCTAGATTGCGCACCATGGTGCCGATCGCGCGCGTTTCGCGCTCGTTGTCCGTCGGGGTGCGTTCGTCTGATCGAGACATTGCTTCCTCCAGATGATCCAGTTTCAGTGAGACGAGACGATAGAGACGCGCCAGCATCGTTTGCTGCAGCACGTCACGTTGTTTCTCGTCGCCCGGCGTTGACGTATTGGCGCGCGCCCGGCGGCGCTTCCAACCGTGCCGCGCGGCACGCTGGCTGATCGCGCCGGCTTGAATACCGAACCGGCGCCCGATCTCCGCGAGCGTTTCCCCACGCCCTTCATAGGCCGCCCGCACGGCTCGCCACTCGCCGTCACCCAACGTCGCCATAATCTCTCGGCCATGATCTTGGAATGTCAGAGTATTTGCTGTGAACGCGAGGCGCCCGCCGCGGAAGCGGCAAGAGCAAAAAGCACTCCCGCGGAAGCGGCAAGAGCAAAAAGCACTCCCGCGGAAGCGGCAAGAGCAAAAAGCAGCGCCACCGAAGTGGCCGCCCAGTTGTCGCGTTATATCTGAACCCTATGCGAACAGCGTCGCGCTGTCAACGGAAAAAATAATATTTTTCAGTAACTTAGATATGATCTTATCCCCATCAACGACAGTTTAGCATGTCCCGGCACCCTGAGGATAAGTTAAACGCTGGCTCCATTGCCATGCAGCCTCCCGCGCTCCCGCAACGTTCAGCGCACCTGCCCGCCGGGCGCCACTGGGTTCAACGCCGCTTCGGCCCGTGCCTTTCGTGCAACCTTGTTCTCGCGGTAAGCAATGTAACTGCCGCTCGCGAAAATAATGGCCGCACCGACCCACGTCCACGCATCCGGCAGTTCGCCAAACAGGTAGAAACCGAACAGCGTCGCCCATATCAGCTTGGCAAAGTCGAACGGCATGATCGCGCCGGCGTCCGCCTCTCGCAGGGCTTCCGCCAGCAGCAATTGCGCCGAAGCCCCGACCACTCCAATGAATAAAAGCCAGATCCAGCTATCGAGCGACGGGTGTTGCCACACGTAAATCGCTGGCCCGAGCGCGAACAGACTGAGGAAGATCGAGGCATACCCGGTAATCGCAAGGCTCGTCTCGGTGCGCAGCAGGAGCTTGATGACAATCATCGTCACCGCCCAGATGGACGCCGAACCGATCACAAGCAAAGATCCCGTATCGAGTTCGATTAACCCCGGCCGCACAATGACCATCATGCCGACGAAACCGAGCAGCGTCGCCGTCCACCGCCTCAGCCTCATCCGCTCGCCCAAAATCAGCACACTCATCACGGCCATGAACAACGGCGACGTGAAGCTCAGTGCCGTCACCTTCGCCAGTTCCGTCACGGCTAGGCCCGTGAAGAACATGAACATCGCCGCACAGTTCAAGCCGGCTCGCAACAGATGCAACCCGAGCCGCTCGGTCTGCAGGAACGCAAATCCGCTCTTGAAAATAATCGGTAGAAAAATGAAGCCACCGAACGCCGCTCTGAAGAACGCCGCCTGCAATGGCGGCACCTCCCGCGTCACGTGCCGGATCGCCGCGTGCATCGCTGTGAACATGATCGTCGTGAGAAGCATCAACGCGATCCCGCGCGTCACCGGCGGTAGCTGCCGCCATGCTGTTCTCAACTTTTGGATGATCCAAGCTCCCTGGACACAGCACTGCGCCATGCTGCCGCAACAGTTATGATTCTGACGGGATTCTAACCGGGCCGATGCTTCCCTTACGCGCTTCGCGTTTCTTTAACGAGCCCGCCACCGGCAGATCAGCCCTGCATCTCACGCAGACCCGTCGGATCCGTCGTCGTTCAGGCGCCCATGAGGCGTCTGGGCAACAACAAGGCTTGAGGTAATACGGACAAATTCGGTTGCCTCGATGCGTGCCACGTCTCCGAGAACCCTAATCTTCCTCCACAACGATGTATCGATGCAACAGCGACGCGCGGGCATCCGTCTCCGCCATCGCCCAGTCGCGCACCGATATGCCTGCCTCGTGTACGCTGGACGGCGAGCCTGAAACCAGTGGATGCCACCATGCCAGCGGCCGTCCTTCGTCGACCAGCCGATAAGCACATGTGTCCGGCAGCCAAGACAGTTCCTGTACCATTTTCGGTGTCAACGACAGGCAATCAGGTACCTTTTCGTGGCGCCGCGCGTAATCCGTGCAACTGCAGATACCGATATCGAGCAACTTGCACGCGAGCCGCGTGAGATAAACGTCGCCCGTATCCTCGTCCTCGAGCTTCAGCATGCAGCAGCGTCCGCACCCATCGCAGAGTGCCTCCCATTCCGCGTGTGTCATCTCGTCAAGACGCTTGGCCTCCCAAAACGGTACCGGCTCGCCATCGCTTTTGGTCCCGTCAGACTGCTCGTTCGCTCTATTCGCTGCCATGTTCGCTCGCATCGATCTCCCGAAACATGATAAAGACGGATTCCCGGGGCAACCAGATGATCCTGCTCGGCTGCTGCATAACAGGCCGTGACACCTGATCACCTCAGCCCCGCATCTGACACCGTTCACGCCCGATCGAGGAGAGCCCCCGTGAGCGACTGGTTTTTCAGACAGGGCGGCCGCGACCGCCTGGTGAATTGGCTTGGGCTTGATGCCTGGATCGATTCTACCCTCAATCAGTCCTGGCACGCCATCAAAAGCTCTTATATGGCGGCATCGAGCTATTTCGCCCGTTTCAAGTTGCAGGGCTGGTCGCGCGCACTCAACGAACTCTTCTCTGAAGGTCTCACCCTCGGCGCCGGCGGTCTCGTCGTGATTTATGTCCTGGCGCTGCCTGCATTCGAGGAAATCGACCGCAAGAACTGGCTGGCGCTCGACGAGTTTTCCGTCACCTTCCAGGATCGCAACGGCCGGGAAATCGGCAAGCGCGGCATCAACCTCAACAATGCCGTCCCCCTTGAGGAAATTCCCGACTACATGATCAAGGCCGCGCTCGCCACCGAGGACCGCCGCTTCTTCGATCACATCGGCGTCGATTTCCTGGGCACATTCCGCGCTTTGGTCGAAAACG
The DNA here is from genome assembly GCA_964632265.1 of uncultured Hyphomicrobiaceae bacterium. Taxonomy (GTDB): domain Bacteria; phylum Pseudomonadota; class Alphaproteobacteria; order Rhizobiales; family Hyphomicrobiaceae; genus CAJQQK01. The sequence goes on from CAZWCL010000006.1 coordinate 10,355, forward strand.
TCCGCGCCAATTCCGTCGTCCAGGGCGGGTCGACCCTCACCCAGCAGCTCGCCAAGAATCTGTTCCTCTCGCCCGAGCGTTCGCTTACACGCAAGATCAAGGAACTCTTCCTCTCTTTCTGGCTCGAATCGCGGCTCACAAAGGAGCAGATCCTCAAGCTCTATCTCGACCGCGCCTACATGGGCGGCGGCGCGTTCGGCGTCGAGGCCGCCTCCCAGTTCTACTTCGGCAAATCCGTCCGCGACATTTCAATGGCTGAAGCGGCCATGCTCGCCGGCCTTTTCAAGGCGCCAACAAAATACGCCCCCCACATCAATCTTTCAGCCTCCCGCGCCCGCGCCAACGAGGTGCTCTCCAACCTCGTCGAAGCTGGTTTCTTCACTTCCGGCCAGGTCTACAATTCCCGGCTCAATCCGGCGAAACCGATCGAGACCCGTTCCGCTGACAGTCCGGACTGGTTCCTCGACTACGCCTATGAGCAGATACGCAGCAAAATCAAGGACCGCCGCTTCTCGGTTCTGACCGCCCGCACCACAATCGACCTCGACATGCAGAAAGCGGCCGAGGAAGCCGTCCAGGCAAACATCCCGCGCTCATCGCGCCGCCGCCGCCCCTCCCGTCAGATGACCGCCGCGCTGGTATCAATGGAGACCGACGGCGCCGTCCGCGCCATGGTCGGCGGCCTCGACTATGGTGAAAGCCAGTTCAACCGCGCCGCCTCTGCCCGCCGTCAGCCCGGCTCATCCTTCAAGGTCTACATTTACGCCCAGGCCCTCGAAGACGGCTTGACCTCGCAGACGATTTTGCGCGACCGCAGCGTCAGCTGTGGCCGCTGGAGACCGAAAAACTACAACGGCAGCTACGGCTCCGGCCGTCGCGTCACCATGGCCAACGCCCTCCGCGTCTCCCTCAACACGACCGCCGTCGCCCTCTCCCTTCAGGTCAAACGCAAGCGCGTCGTCGACCTTGTAAATCGTCTCGGCATCAAAGGCCCGCGGACGTCCTGCTCAATGGCCCTCGGCGACACCGGCATCACACCCGTTTCGCATGTCGGCGGATACGCAGCTTTCGCCAACAAAGGCCGCCGCACCGATCCCTATGCGCTGATCGAGGTCTTCAATACGCGCGGCGAACTCATCTACAGCCACCAGCGCGATGCCCCTAAACCGAAGCAGGTCTTCACTGAATCCACCGTCGCCCAGATGAACCAGATGCTGGTCGGCGTCGTCCAGAACGGAACCGGCAAACGTGCCCAGCTCGACTTCACCCACGCCGCTGGCAAGACCGGCACCAGTTCCGGTTACCGTGACGGCTGGTTCATGGGCTACACCGGCAAGCTCGTCACCGGCGTATGGGTCGGCCGCGACGACTTCCGGCCCGTCTACCGTCCCGGCGGCCGCGGCCTGACCGGCGGCAGCATCCCTGCCTCGATATGGCAATCGTATATGTCGGTCGCCCACAAGGACCTCGACTTTCCAACCCTTATCGGCCTGCCCGATCATCCCAGGCAGCTCGAGGAGCGCGAACGTCTCGCCGCCTTGCGCCGCGAAAATCCCGCCCGCGCCGACGGTGCAGCCGACGCCTCGACTAGGTTGATCTCGGATGAAACCCGTAAGGTCCTGCAGAACCTCGCAAACAGCCTGCGCCTTGCAGCCGACATGCCCAAAGACCGCGACACGGACAATCCCCTGACACAGATTGGACGCCCGTAACGATGGCAGCGGCGATCTCCATCCCCGACTCGCTCGCGCGCATACGCCGCGCCATGCAATCGACCCTTGGCCTCATCACCAAGGTCGTCGCATTCCTCGTGATCGCCCTGACAGTCGGCCTTGGCACCAGCTGGTACGTCGTCAATCAGGGTGCCGCCTTCAATACCGAGCGCGTTGGCCCGTGGGTCAAATGGAGCCTCACCGGTCGCCTCGATGCCGACCCCTATAGCCTCATCCGCCATGACCAGGAAACAATGCTCGTCTTCAACTCGCAATTCGTGTCGCGCTATGAAGCCACCTTCGACGATGAGGGTCGCCGCCTCCATTCCGCCTGTCACTACGCCATCGAGGGTGGCTGGCCCAACAGCGATTGGTGGACCATCACCGTCTACGACGGCGACGGCCGGCTGATCCCCAATCCCGCCAATCGCCATGGCTTCAACAGCGCCACCATCGTCCCCTCGACCGACGGACGCATGCGCATCGACCTCGCCCGTGATGCACGTCCCGGAAATTGGATCCCAACCTCCCGGGCCGGCCGTCTGAGCGTGATCATCGAATACCAGAACCGCACGGGCGACGCCGGCATATCCCTCGGCGCCAACGCGCCCGTCCTGCCGGGCATCAAGCGGATCGCCTGCCGATGAAAATACTCCATCTCATCCTCGCACAGTGGCGTCTCGCGGTTACGGCTCTTATCCTTGGCGCCATCATCCACATCTTGGTCACCCTATCCGCCGCTCAGATCGACCAGTCGAGCGCATACCGTATCCTGACGCGCAATCTGCCCCCCAATCAGGTCGCGTTCGCCAAACCCTTCGGCACAAAGAACCAACCGCTCCCCTACCTCGATCCCGGCGCTTTCTATTCCTTCTGCCGCTACGACGCGTCGACCTCCCGGATCCGCGTCAGCGCCAAGCTGGCAGCCGTTGGCTGGAGTCTCTCGCTACACACGCCACGCGGAGATAATTTCTATTATGTACCCGGTACTGACCGGCGCGTTACAGATGTTGAGCTCGTGCTCGAACCACCTGGCAATGTTTTTGCTCCGGCTGAAACGGAAGTCGCGCCTCCGGCCACCAGAATACCGGTCGTCAAGTTGCCCGCCGCCAAAGGCTTGGTCATTTTGCGCGCGCCCATCAAAGGGCTTGAATATCGCCGCCGCGCGGACGAACTGCGCGCAAATTTTTCGTGCCGCATTAAAAATCAACGGCTCGCCGGTCGCGCTCGAGAGTAAAATTCCGCAGAAACGAGCCGCGCGCACCGAACCTTATATTTCCAGCCAGTCGCGCTCTACGCTGAGGCTTGCGTTGCGATATGCGCCCCTTGATGCATCCTCGTCATCGCCCCAGCGCTCATAGCGCACGCCTGGGAACAGAATAACTTCCGCCGGCGGCGCCGCCTCGTGTCGTTCGCACGCGCCAAACTGCGCGCCTACATTATCGCTCACTGGCACCGGCTGAAGTTGAATAATCAACGCCATGCTTACACCCTCTCTCTGGCTGCACGTTCAAAGCAAGCACGCTGAACTTCAAAGATCGCTTTCATCAAGTTTTCCACATGATGACTAGATGATTTGCCTAACGAAAAAATTAAAACGAGTACTGACTTAAGACGCCTTGAGCCATCCCTCCAGGAAGTGTCTCTTTTTTGCATCCTCAAGTTCTATAAGCCACAGATCACTATCAAATTCGAGTTGCTGACGCATATAGTTGTCAGCCTCGCTTTCCGGCGCATTTTTGTCAGCCGGGATGACGGCCGCAAACAGCCGGTCACTGTCGGTGTCATCAAAACCAATCGGTGCCGGACCGAACAAGCTCGCCGTTCCGTCGAGGTGATTGACCTTGATATAAATCGCCCCGCCCGTATCGTCCCCGTGATGGACGACAAACGCCGGTGCATCTGCCACGGCAGATCTACGCAAGTAAGCACGCACCCATAGTTCGCTCTTCAATCGCATCATCGTTTGATAGCACACACGCGCTACCACAGGACACCTCACCCGGCAGTTCGAGCGCTCGTGCAGCGTTCAACCCGCGCCGGTCGTCCCGCGCTCCCCGGACAGCCGCCCCGCGACCGCCTCTTCAAACGCCGGTCCAAGACTGTTGATCAGCGGCGCCGATATCCGCCCGCTCACTTCCAGCCCGCGCGTGCGCTCGAATTTGGCGATCGCCTCACGTGTTGCCTGGTCGAGTTCACCTGTCGGCTTTTCGTTCGCATATCCCAGATGCACCAGCGCACGCTGCACCGCGATGATCAGATCCTGCGCGGCGTCCGTTTCCGGCACCGTCAGCCTCTGCGACGGCAACGGCGCATGAGTAAAAATGAGATCCTTGAGCAGGGTTTCGCTGGCCGTGGCCGTAAGCGCTAGGTGAAAATCGAATTCAAACGCCAGGATTGCCGCTCGCGTCGTCGTCTGCGGTGCACCCGCCACGCCGCCGGCGACGTCGCTCAGGTATTGACGATTGACGAGTTCGCGCCGCACCGCCTCCAGCGTCTTGCGTGCATCATTGCGCGCCGTCCCGCCGCCGCGCCGCACCATCGCAGGCTTGGCATCAGCCAGCCGGGTACCATCGTCGTCCGACGACATCTGACCATTGAGAATATTCACGACGATGCCGACCCCGAAGAGAGCCGACACGACGAGCGCAAGACGCAGTTTATTAGGAGACATTTGGATCGGGCCGCGGCGTTTGACACGGCCGGACGACGTACGGCCAGTGCAGAGCATTGCTGTTCATTTCTGCCATTCTCGCGCGGCAGACTTAAGAGTTCCTTAACCCAACGAATGTCCAATTACTTGACCGGTCCTGCCTCCTCCGCGCTTTGCCGGTCATGTCATGCGTTGCCGCCCTTGCGGCTTGGAGCCAACAAATGTTTTTGCTGCGTTTCGGCGTCTTGATCGTCTTTGTCATCATGCTCCTGCCAGCCGACCGCGCTGGCGGTCCGTCGTCACGCCACGCCAGCGATGCCGGTTTCTGCACCCGCTACCCGAATACCTGCGCGGCTGGCGGCGAACTATGGGTGGCCTTCAAGCACAAAGCCGCTTATGCCGTCACCCTTACCCGCGAAACACTAGCCGGCGGCAGCGGCCACCGCGGTGCCACCGGCGCTGCTTCATCTGAAAAACTCAGTGGACGCTATCCCGATTGGCGATCACCGCGTCCGGCCAACGACCTTCCCCAGGACGAGCGCAACGTCGAATGGCGCCCCGGTTCCCGTTGAAACCGCCCCGGTTCCCGTTGCCCCCGGCTTCGCCTGAGGTCGCCAGCCTCGCCGGCGCGCGGCTAATGAGCCCTCTTGCGGTATGTCCGGGCGATACCTTAATTAAGCATAGCCCCAGAAACGCCGGCCAACCCGGCTTGAGGACGTTTTTTCGAATGTCGATTGAAGCGATCAAATCTGATTTCGAGTTCCTCGACGAGTGGGAAGATCGTTACCGCTACGTCATCGAACTCGGCCGTGAACTCGACCGGCTCGCCGACGATGAAAAGAACGAACAGACCCGCGTCCGTGGCTGCGCCAGCCAGGTCTGGCTCGTCGTCGACACGCCGCCTGATACGACCGCCGCCCCCCTCGAATTCCGTGGCGAAAGCGACGCCATGATCGTCCAGGGCCTTATCGCCATCCTGAGAGCGATCTACAATGGCCGTCCGGCCGAAGAGGTGTTGCGCGTCGACGCGCTTGCCATTTTCGCCGAACTCGGCCTGAGCGAGCACCTGACGCCGCAGCGTTCCAATGGCTTGAAATCGATGATCGAACGCATCCGCGCCGAGGCCACGGCGCGGGCCGCGAACGACGCCGACGCCTGACGCCGCGCAACTGCGGCCTCGGCCCTGGGCGCCGTCCGCTCCCTACCGACAATGCACTCCACGAATTATATCTTGGGCCGGTAGTTCTCTCGGCCCCACCGCCGGATGCCTTGCGCCCGGTCACTGCCGCCGGCTTCGTCATTGATGATGCCGTAGTGGCGGGCCAGTTGGCGCAACGCCAATTGAAGTATCAGCTTTGCCGACCTCTGTGGCCAACCCGCTGCCTTTTCGACCTGCCCCAGCCCCTTCTCGAAGCAGCAAACATCGATAAGCAGGTTTGCATGATCCGGCCCCACCGCCCTGAGTGCATGTTCGAAACGTTGCCGCGCCCCCATTGCGTGAAGCGCGATGTCGCGCCCGAACCCCGGCGGCCCGCGCCGTTCCCGGCGGCTCGAAGCAGCTCCCGACCAACTGGCCGTCACCTTGGGTGAGAGTTGCGCTGCATAAAAGTCTCGCGCAAGCCGCTCGCCCGCCTCGAACTCCTCACGCGAAATAAGCCGTTCGCCCTGCCGGTCACGCCGGTTGTGGAGCCATGCCAACGGCCCCGTTTCCAATCCTGTCTGCCCATTGCCGCTCATTGACCGCGCTCCTGCTCGAGTAACATGAGGTCGCGCCGTAGCGCCGGAGACGACTTGACGATCATCCGGACCGACCGTTCCATCATCGTCACGGCCCGGTCGAACGACGCCTCCTCCCGTTCATCTTCGACCCGTTTGCACGCATAGGCCACGGTCGACCGGTCGCGCCCGAACAATCGTCCCACACTCGTCAATGAAAGCTCGCAGCCAACGTGCGCCAGGTACATCGCGACCTGCCGCGCCAGCGCCGTTTTGGCTCGGCCCCGCGTCGGCTGGTCGAGTTGCACCGCCTCCACACCGAACACGCTCGCCACCGTATTGCAGATGAATTCCCGCGTCAGCACGCTCGAACTGCGTGGCTCCACCTCCACCCGCCGTCTCGCCGTCTTATTCCCGCCGCCCTGTACGCGGTCAAACTTCAATTCATAATTCATTATCGACCTCCGGATCTGCACTGATGTGTGCTGCGTCTGGTCCAAATCTCTGACTGCCTGCCCGGCCCACACCCAATTATCGTGCCCCATTGATAATGGCCGGGGAGAAGTCTTGCCGATGGTTAAATTCGAATACCGTCCTCGGCCGCCAAACCGTGATCGATGGAAATCGACTTCCTTTTTTTGAATGTCTCCATGAAAATTCGCCGGTCAATTAACCGAAACCGCAATCTATCCCCGTCCCCGAAAAGTTCCGCATTGTCGAAAGTGTAACTTTCTCACGATGAATAAGAACCGGACAAATAATGACACCACCAGGCTCGAACAGCACCAGCCGGCAACGCTCGAAATTGACGCGGAACCTGACCGCCCGCCCGGCGGCGTCGCCATCACACGGCTGCGAAAGCCTTACATTGCGCGATGAACTTTGTCGCCAGCTGCATCTATGGCCGTCGGAAGTTCAATTGGGAAAGCCGGAAGACCGCGCCGTGATCAGCTCGAAATTGCGCCGCGCGTTGCGCCATCAGCGCCGACTAATTCACACAAATAACTGGAGTTATGACGTCTCAGTTCACGCACAATTACTGGCGTTATACAAAACAGTTCAATCAATTAATCACGTTGACGTCGCGTACCAAGTCCCATCTTCTTCGCCAGTTCAGATCTTTCCCGCGCGTAATTCGGTGCGACCATCGGGTAGTCATGCGGAAGTTTCCACTTCTCCCGGTACTCTTCCGGCGTTAACTGATAATGCGTCCTCAGATGCCGTTTCAGAGATTTGAACTCCTTTCCATCTTCGAGGCAAATGATGTAATCCGGCATGACAGAACGGTTGACCGGCACCGCCGGCTTCTGCGCCGGCCGCTCGGCCGGCGGCGCACTTCCTGAAACGCTTGAAAGCGCGCTATAGACCTCGTTGATGAGCCCGCCGACATCCTTCACGGGCACTTGGTGATTGGCGACATACGCCTCGACAATGCGCGTCGTTTGTTCGACGAGTTCGGGTTTGTCCGTCTGATCTGACATCTCGATAAAGACCCTCGGCCGGAATAACTATGAACATCTGAAACCGTGCCGCCACTTGATGAACAACTGCACGCCGCCAATGCTAATCTTGCCTCCTACAGTCTTCGGCAAGCACTAAATTACTCATTGACTTGTAACGCGAGCAGCATCTCCCTTGTCAATGGCAGTGGATCACGTTCACCGCCGATCCTTGACGATCAAATCAGCTCTCCCCCCGAATATCCGCCAGCAATTACTATCGGTCCTCTGATTGCCAACAAAATCGGGGAAAGGGCATCTTGGGAAAACCTTGACTCTTGTAAACGCCGCAAGCCTATGTGAAGCAATGATGACACTTGCCTGGGCCAGCCATTGTGCGCCGGGCAGTAATTATGTACGAGGCGATGGCTGATCTTGCTCAGCCAGTGCGCTGAGCCATGACATTCGCGAACGCGAATAAGGAGAGACGAACAGATGATGCGCACCATCTGCCTCGCCGGCGCCCTCATGCTGTTCTGGCTCGCTCTCTCCGGCTACTACACGCCCTACTTCATCACGATCGGCATCCTGAGCGTTCTCCTCGCCGTATTCCTCGCCACCCGTATGCAGACGATCGACGCGGAAGGCGTGCCCATCCAGCTTCTTCTCGGCGCTGTCACATACCTTCCGTGGTTGCTCTGGGAAATTGCAAAATCAGCCTGGACCGTCACTCGTATCATCATCGATCCGCGCATGCCGATATCGCCCACTATGACGCGCGTTTCGGCCAGCCAGCGTACACCCACCGCCGTCTGCTTCTACGCCAACTCAATTACGCTGACCCCTGGCACGCTCACCACGAACGTCAACGGCTACGAGCTCACCGTCCATGCCCTCGTTTCGGAAGGCGCCGACGACCTCGAAGCCGGCACGATGGACAGACGCGTCAGCCGTTTCGAAAAAGGGCTCTAACACCGCATGTACACGATTGCATCCATTGCGATTTTGCTCGCCATTGCCCTTGTCGTGACACGTGCGATCCGCGGGCCGACACATTTCGACCGTATCCTTGCCGCCAACGTCATCGGCACGCTCGCCATACTGTTGCTCGCCACCGTGGGGTTCTTGATGGGGCGGCCCGAATGGCTCGATGTTGCGCTCGTCTACGGGGTACTCAACCTGATCGGCACGTTCACCGTGCTCAAGTACTTCCGTCACGGCGATCTCGGACATAACGTCGAAACCGATGACGAGGCTGGGGGCGAGCCATGATCGAAGCTGTGTTTGCCGCCACATCGACGGTGGTTGCCGCGCCACCTGCGCCGGACGAGGCGTTCGTTGGCACCACCGGATTCATCCTCTATGTCATCAGCTGGGTCGCCATCGTCTCGGGCGCGTTTTTCGTACTGGTCGGCGCGATCGGTCTTATACGCATGCCGGATGTCTTCACCCGCAAACATGCCGCCAGTGTGATCGACACCGTCGGTGCCGGCCTGTTGATCAGCGGCATGATGCTGCAAGCAGGCTGGTCAATCGTGACACTCAAATTAGCGTTCATTTTCTTCTTGTTGCTGATGACCAGCCCCGTGGCGACCCATGCGCTTGCCCAGGCCGCCCTTGCCGCCGGTGTCAGCCCGGAACTCAAAGAAGACCGGACCGCCGAGCCGGCCGAAAAACGGGGAGATGCCTGACACAATGATGGAACTCTTCATCAACATGGCGCTCCTGACGCTGATGGCGATCGTCACTGTCGCCATCATCGTCCAGCAGAACCTGTTCGCCGTCGTCATCCTCGCCGGGATCTACTCGTTCCTTATGGCCAGCGTCATGATCATCCTCGACGCCATCGATGTCGCGATGACCGAAGCCTCCGTCGGCGCCGGTATATCGACCGTAGTACTGATCGGCACGCTATACCTCACGGGCCAGCGCAAAGAACTTCGATCAAGCCGCAATGTCTTTGTCCCTCTATTCATCTCCCTCGCAACCGGCGCCATGCTCATCTACGGCACATCCGGGCTACCCCCTTTCGGGCACCAGGACGCCCCGCCGCAAACGCACATTGCCCCGACGTATCTTTTCGAAAGTAAGCCTGAAATGGGCGTGCCAAACGTCGTGACCGCCGTTCTCGCAAACTACCGCTCTTTCGATACCTTCGGCGAAGTCACGGTCGTCTTCACCGCAGGCCTTGGCATCATTCTGCTATTGGGCGTGGCGAAACGTCTGGCCACCGGCAATGGCGCGACACGGCAAAATCGGCGCGATAGGGAACGGCGAGAGGACGGCGCATGAAGCTCGACTTGATCCTCCGCGTCACGACCAAGATCATCCTGCCGTTCATGCTGGTGTTCGCGCTCTATGTTCATTTCCACGGCGATTACGGCCCCGGCGGAGGTTTCCAGGCCGGCGTCATCGCAGCCGGTATGATCATTCTCTACGCCATCATCTTCGGACTGGATGCCGCCCAGCGCGTCGTGTCCCTAGCCACAGCGACCTTCATGGTCCCCCTCGGTGTGCTGATATACGGTGGTACCGGGCTAATCTCGTTCTTTTACAATGCCAACTACCTTGATTATTCGATCCTGGCGGAGAAGTCGAAAGACGGTCACCACCTTGGAATCATCCTGATCGAGGCTGGCGTTCTGATCACGGTGGCAGGCACCATGATCACCATCTTCTATGCATTTCTACAGCGGAGGCGGTGATGCAGGCGTTGGATACGCTCGTCCAGAACTACAACTACGCCGTCACTGTCTTTTTGATGGTTGCCGGTCTCTACATCGTCATCGCCAGCAGCAATATGATCAAGAAGATCGTCGGTCTCTCGCTGTTCCAGACCTCGGTCTATCTGCTCTATATTTCAGCCGGTAAGATCCTTGGCGGTACCGCGCCGATACTCGACCCGAAATATACGATCTACTCCAACCCCCTTCCCCACGTCCTCATTCTCACGGCGATCGTCGTCGGCGTGGCGACTATCTCGTTGGGCCTTGCGATCGTCGCGCGCATTTACGAAGCCTATGGGACAATCGAAGAAGACGAAATTTTCGGGGACGTCGAGCAATGAACGAAGCTCAGGGGGCCGCTTCAGCGGGTCAGTTCGTCCTCACGGATCATCTCGCGATTCTGCTCGTGGTGCTGCCATTGCTCACATCGGCGGTACTCACTCTCGTGCGCAACGGACGCATCGCCTGGTTCATCACTCTCGTCGTGTGCTGGATCCTGCCGATACTCGCTGTGCTACTTGTGTTCCAGGTCGAAGAGCAGGGCATCGTCTCGTACGCCCTCGGCGGTTGGGCACCCCCGGTCGGCATTGAATATCGCGTCGACTATATCAACGCGTTCGTGACCCTGATCGTCGCCTTCGTCGGCGCCCTGGTCATGCCCTACGCCTACCACAGCGTCGCTCACGATATAGATCCGCCGGACCAACCGTGGTTCTACGCCGTGTTCCTGCTTGCCCTGTCAGGCCTGATCGGCATGACCGTCACCGGTGACGCATTCAACATCTTCGTGTTCATGGAGATCTCGTCTCTGGCGATGTACGTCCTGATCGCCATGGGGCGCGACAAGCGCGCGCTGATCGCTTCCTACCAATACCTCATCATGGGCACCATCGGCGCGACGTTCTACGTTATCGGGATCGGCTTCCTCTACGCCACCACAGGCTCGCTCAACCTCGCAGATATTGCCACGCGCGTCGGGCCCGCGTTCGCGGAGAGTTCTCCCCCCATCATGGCGGCTTTCGCCTTT
>CAZWCL010000007.1:0-883 GCA_964632265.1 uncultured Hyphomicrobiaceae bacterium
AGGCGGCCCCCATGTCTTCACTGAACGGGAGTTGAACGCCGTATAGGCAATTCAGGATCGCCGCGTCGACATCGAATGGATCGAGCAGATCACGTTGGAGCTGCTCAAGCGTTGCGCCCGGCTTTGATCCGTCGGCCGGCCGCCAGTCGACCCGTGCCGTGAGCGGAGCATTATTAGGGTAGGAGATTGAGTCCAGCTCATGCATGCCGCGCTGCTGGAGTGTGTCGGCCCAGTAAGACTCCATGAACGGCAGCAGGGCCTTCAGCCCCGGCACCGCCGGATGAACATCGCAATCGATTGGTCTGAGCCCACGTATCATGCCGTAAGGATGCGCACGTTCGCGACCGCGCGCAAGTGCTTACCCGGCCCAATCGCTGCGCTGATCAGAGGTGCGATGGCGCGCCGGTTCCAACGACACTAGGGTGCGCAGCAACAAGGCCACTTGGGCGAAGTCCGGATGTCCACGCACCGCGAATTCCATTTTGTCAAACCGCCGGAGGGGCTGCCGACGTCGGCCTGCTTCGAGCTGATCGAGACCGCGACGCCTCAACCTGGCGAAGGCGAAGTACTTGTTGCTACGCGCTATCTATCGATTGACCCTTATTTTCGCAACGCGATGGCGGGCATTGGTTACGGCTTACAACCAGGACGCACAATGATTGGGCGTGGTTGCGGTGTCGTTGTCAAAAGCCGTCATGATCGGTTTGTCGAGGGCGATGCGGTCCAGGGCGAATTCGGTTGGCGTGAGCGGGTCATTCTGAAGGGGAATGGCTTGCGAAAGCTACCGGCCGACCTCGAACCGATGTCGTTGAGCCTCGGTGCGGTCGGCCAGTCCGCGGCAACGGCGTGGGTCGGTCTCTATGATGTTGCCGGCATGACGGGC